>JBGOXA010000007.1:0-16055 GCA_041478915.1 Dehalococcoidia bacterium | reverse complement strand
CCCCATTTTTGGTATACTGATGATAATCGAATAGTAACCGCGGGGGAGCTTAAACAGGTCGAAGAGTCGACCCTTTGGGCTGAGAGTCCCCTACGTTGGGGGGCAACCCTTTGAACCTGATCTCGGTAATACGAGCGTAGGAAGGCGGGTTTGTCTGACCAAGGCCCTAGGCTCTTGGTCTTTTGATTTTCGGGAGGAAGCGGAAGTGACACAGCTTGAGCTCGCCAAGAAAGGCAGCATATCGCCGTGGGTGAGGCGCGTCGCTGAAAACGAAGGGCTGGAAGCTGACCTCATCCGGCAGGGTCTTGCCGAGGGAACCATAGTTGTTCCAGCGAATACCAGGCGGACCAATCTTGAACCCTGCGGCATCGGCAAGGGACTCCGTACCAAGGTGAACGCTAATATAGGCACCTCCGCTGACTATGGGACCGCAGAGACCGAGCTGGAAAAGCTGCGGATAACCGTGGAGTACAAGGCGGACACGGTAATGGACTTGAGCACTGGTGGTGACATCGTTGCCATCCGTCGGGCCATTATCTCTTCCTGTTCACTTCCTTTAGGCACTGTGCCCATCTATCAGGCAGCGATCGAAGCGACTGAGACAAGAGGGGCCATTGTCAACATGACTGCCGATGACCTTTTTGGTGTCATCGAGCAGCAGGCAGAGGATGGGGTTGATTTCATAACGGTGCATTGCGGGGTGACACAGAGATCCATAGCGCAACTGAGCCGCCAGCGGAGATTGACCAACGTTGTTTCCCGCGGAGGGGCCTTCCTCCTTGGTTGGATGTTACACCAGCAGCAGGAGAATCCCCTTTATGAACAGTTTGATCGCTTGCTGGAAATAGCGCGCCGATACGATGTAACCCTGAGCCTGGGTGATGGGATGCGCCCTGGCAGCCTGGCCGACGCCACTGATAGCTGTCAGATGGAGGAGCTCCTAACCTTAGCCGGGCTGGTGGAGCGTGCTTGGGAGGCAGATGTCCAGGTGATGGTCGAGGGACCAGGACATGTGCCGCTAGACCAAATTGTGGCCAATGTCCAACTGGAGAAGCGTTTGTGCCGAGGAGCACCGTTCTATGTGCTCGGCCCGATAGTAACCGATGTTGCTGCCGGTTATGACCATATTTCGGCGGCCATCGGTGGTGCCATTGCAGCGGCTGCTGGTGCCGATTTCCTTTGCTACGTTACCCCATCGGAACACCTTTCTCTTCCCGACGCTGAGGATGTAAAGGAGGGGATCATTGGTGCTCGAATCGCCGCCCATGCTGCCGATATCGTTAAGGGGGTAAAGGGAGCTACAGATTGGGATCGAAGAATGTCTGTCGCTCGCAAGAACCTCGATTGGGAGGAGCAGATTCGGCTCTCCCTCAACCCTGACAAAGCTCGCCGAGTACACAGCCGCTTTGCTACCCAAGGAACTGCATGCAGCATGTGTGGCCCCTACTGCGCCATGGCTCTGGTGGAGGAGTACCTGGGTATTCCGGTAGCTAGGTGCTGACAGTAGCGTCTGACGGCATCGTTTGGACGAATGTTTGAAAGTGACTCAGATCGATCCTCATGTGGCTCTCGGCCTGGCTCGATGAAGGCTGAGATCCTCTCTATCGGTACTGAGTTGCTTCGGGGAGAAGTGGCTGATACCAATGCCACCTATCTGGCAGGTGAGTTGCCCCTGGCGGGGATCGAGCTCTGCTGGGTTACCGTGGTGGACGATGATCTGGAAAAGCTGGCCGAGGCTTTTCAGCGGGCGATTACCCGCTCTGACATCATTTTGGCCACTGGGGGACTGGGGCCTACTGCTGACGACCTCACCCGCGAAGCTATCGCCAAGGCGCTGGACGAAGAAGCGAGAGTTTGCGAGGCACTGGAGCAACAGTTGCGAGCTTTTTTCCAGTCGATCGGACGGGCCATGCCTTCCCGCAACCTTAAACAGGCAATGCTGATCCCCTCCGCTCAGCCCATTCCTAACCCGAGAGGTACAGCCACGGGCTGGTGGGTAGAAAAAGAGGGCAAGACAATAGTGGCCATGCCCGGCCCGCCTAGGGAGATGCAGCCCATGTGGCAAAACGAGGTGATGCCCAGATTGCGCCAGAGGGCTCAAGGAATAGTCATTCTTTCTCGGACCTTAAAGACCTTTGGCCTTTCCGAAGCGGCGGTGGATGAGATGGTCAGCCCGGTGTTCTCGTTGTCCAACCCCAGTCTTGGCATTTATGCCAAGACTGATGGCATTCACCTCAGGCTGGTAGCCAGAGGTGGAAAACGTGAAGAAGCAGAGAGGCTGATCGATGACGCAGAAGCCAAATTGCGGCATATCCTGGCTGGCCACATCTGGGGTACGTATGACGACACCCTGGAAGGCGTGGTAGGCAAACTTCTTCTCGGTAAAGGATTGACTCTGGCGACTATGGAGTCCTGTACCGGTGGGCTTCTGGCCACTACTTTGACCGATGTCCCTGGAAGTTCGGCCTACTTCAGAGGCGGGTTTGTGCCTTACTCCAATGAGGCGAAAATAGCTCTTGGGGTGGATATCGGCCTTATCGAGCGTCATGGAGCTGTGAGTTCGCAAGTGGCTGAGGCGATGGCCGAGGCAGCGCGTCAGCAGCTAGGAGCGGATATTGGGATCGGCACTACCGGAGTAGCCGGGCCGGACGCACTGGAGGGGAAACCTCCGGGAGTAGTGTATATCGCTATCGCTGATAGTAAGGGGGCAGAGAGCCTGAAAGCCACCTACCCGCCGGGCCGGGCAGAAGTGAAAGGCAGAGCTACTACTCATGCCCTGTTCCTGCTACGGCAAAGGCTGATGGCCTATTAGAAACGAGATTTCATGAACTCGGATGGTGGAGAAAATGAGAGCAGAGAGCAGCTAGTCGCCGCTCAGCACCGCTCAGCGCGCTTGGGTGACTCTCTTTTCGTTTGCGTAGCAGGGCGTTCTCAGGTTATCATTGGGTTAGCACTCTCTGTCCGAGAGTGCTAACAATTTTGAATTCGGAGTGATAAGAATTCAGTAAGGAGGTCGTTAATGGCTAAACCCAAGCTTCAGCCTTTGGGAGACAGGGTAGCAGTGAAGGCTATCCAGCGGGAGGAGATGACTAAGGGAGGTATTGTCCTGCCTGACACAGCCAAGGACAAGCCTCAGGAGGGCATAGTGGTGGCTGTAGGGCCAGGTAAGCTTACCGAAGATGGTAAGAGAATAGCTATGGACGTCGCGGTGAATGACAAGGTCATCTACGCCAAGTATGCCGGCACAGAGTTCAAGCTCGACGACGAAGAGTTAATAATCCTTCGGGAAACCGACATCTTGGCCAAGAAAACTTAAGGAAGGAGAAAGAAGTGGCAAAACAGATTATTTTCGGAGACGAAGCCCGGAAAAGCCTGAAGAGAGGAGTGGACATTCTGGCTAATGCAGTTAGGCCTACCCTGGGGCCGAAAGGTCGCCCGGTGGCTCTGGACAAGAAGTGGGGCCCGCCAACGGTTATCAATGACGGTGTTACCATTGCTAAGGAGATAGAGCTTCCTGACCCCTTCGAGAACATGGGGGCTCAATTGCTGAAGCAGGCTGCCTCCAAGACCAACGACAAGTGTGGCGACGGCACCACTACTTCCACACTGCTAGCACAGGCTATCGTTGCCGGCGGTTTCAAGAACATAACCGCTGGATCAGATGCCCTGGCTATCAAACGGGGCGTAGAAAAAGCGGTCGGTATCCTGGTTGAGGAGCTTAAGAAGAAGGCCATCAGCGTGTCTGGTAAGGAGCAAATTGCTCAGGTGGCTACTATCTCGGCGGTCGATGCTCAGATCGGGAACATGATTGCCGACGTAATGGAGAAGGTGGGCAAGGACGGGGTTATCACGGTAGAGGAATCGAAGGGCCTGCAATTTGAGACAGAGTATGTTGAGGGCATGAAATTTGACCGCGGTTACATCAGTCCCTACTTTGTCACTAATCCGGAACGAATGGAGGCGGTGATCGAAGACCCCTATATCCTTATCACCGACAAGAAGATTTCGGCTGTGGCTGATATTCTGCCTGCCCTGGAAAAGATGCTTCAGGTGAGCAAGAACCTGGTGATTATTGCCGAGGATGTAGACGGGGAAGCGCTGGCTACCCTGGTGGTCAACAAGCTCAGGGGCACACTGAATTGCCTGGCGGTGAAAGCGCCTGGCTTTGGCGATCGGCGCAAGGCCATGCTAGAGGATATCGCCATCCTCACCGGCGGGACGGTGATCTCTGAGGAGGTGGGCAGGAAGCTTGACTCGGCAACAGTGGCTGACCTGGGTCGAGCCCGCAAGGTGGTAGCCAACAAGGACGATACCACTTTCGTTGAAGGCAAGGGCAGCGAGGCAAATATTCAGGCGAGGATGAAGCAAATAAAAGCGCAGGTAGAGGAGACCACCTCCGACTTCGACAAGGAGAAGCTTCAGGAGCGTCTGGCGAAGCTGGCTGGTGGAGTAGCGGTGATAAAGGTGGGGGCAGCCACAGAGACAGAGCTCAAAGAGAAGAAGCACCGGGTGGAAGACGCCCTTTCTGCTACCAGAGCTGCCGTAGAGGAAGGGATCCTTCCTGGCGGTGGGGTAGCTTTGCTGAATGCTGCTGCTGCTCTGGCTCCGTATCTGAAGGACGGTGACGAGGCTATCGGGGTGAAGATTGTGAAAGAGGCCATAGAGGAGCCAATTCGGTGGATTGCCATCAACGCGGGGGCAGAAGGCTCGGTGATAGTAGAAGAAGTCAAGAAGAGCAAACCAGGAGTTGGCTACGACGCTGCGAAGGGTGAGTTTGGTGACATGGTGAAGAAAGGCATTATCGACCCGGCGAAAGTGGTGAAGACAGCTCTGGAGAACGCCGCCAGCGTGGCGGTAATGATATTGACCACTGAGTCGCTGGTGACCGATATTCCAGAAAAAGAGAAAGCCATGCCATCCATGCCGCCGGAGTACTAGGACACTGAGTTAGAGACGCAAAATAGGGGAGCCCCTCGTGTACACAGGGGCTCCCTTTTGGTTTTTGCAAGACGGGGCTTCAAGTTTTCTTTACTGAGGGACTCTCTGAGTGCCCTATCAGAAGTGGAGCAGTCCTTCCAGTTGTTTCTCTTCCACCGGTCCGACAACGGCGAGGTTGAGCTTGTCCGCAGTGAAGAGCTCATGAGCAACGCGAAGCAAGTCGTCAGCCCTGGTGGAGTCAATTATGGAGATCAGCTGATCAACGGTGAGGATTTCCCCTAACAGCAACTCCTGGGCCCCTAGCCAGCCGGCCACGCTGCGGGTGTCTTCCATACGAAGCAACAGGCGTCCTTTCGACAACTCCTTTGCCTTGGTGAGGTCAATCTCAGGTATTTCCTCCTTCAACTGACGGAGTTCCTTTAGGATGGCGGAGACAGTGGTGGGGAGGGAGGTAGGATCGACGCCTGCATACACGGTCAAAGAACCCGTGTCCAGGTGGTGATTGATATAACTTTGAATGGCGTAGGCCAGCCCTCGTTTTTCCCGAATCTCCACGAAAAGGCGGCTGCTCATGCCCTCCCCGAGGATAACGTTCAGCAGGTCAAGGGAGAACCGATCGGGATGAGTGAGAGACAAGCCAGGTAAAGCTAAGCAGAGGTGAACTTGCTCTGTGGTGCGATGCTGGGATTGAAACCGCGCCTGGTATTGCTTATTATCGGCTGCAATGTACTTCTGCAATGGCCCAATCTGCCAGCTTCCAAAGAAGTCTTTCAGGCTGGCCACCGCTTCTTCGTGGCTGATGCCACCGCTGATGGCGATCACCGTGTTGCCAGCCGTATAATGCTGCTTCATGTAGCACAGCATATCCTCGCGACCAAGCCCGGACACAGAAGCCTTGGTTCCGGCAACGTCCCTCCCCATAGGGTGCTCAGGCCACACCAGCTTGTCAATGAGCATGTCGACTGTCTGCTGAGGCGAGTCGAGGCTCATGTTGATCTCCTCAATGATTACTTGCCTCTCCTTCTCTATGTCTTCCGGCTCAAACCTTGAGTTCGATAGCATGTCGGCCAGAACGTCTATTGCCAGGGGAAAATGTGGGCGGGCTACTTTGCACCAGTAGACGGTCATCTCCTTGTCCGTGCCAGCGTTGAGTATTCCTCCCACCCCTTCAATAATCTCGCATATCTCCTTGGATGTCGCCCTGCGGTGGGTCCCCTTGAAGCAGAGATGCTCAATAAAGTGAGAAACACCAGCCTTGTCGTCGCTCTCATAGCGGGAGCCAGTCCCAATGAAAATGCCCACGCACACCGAATAAGCGTGTGGCATGGTGCTGGTGATGACCCTCAATCCGTTATCAAGGACAGTTTTCTGATACAAGATACCCCTCCCTTTCTAGGCTATTCTAAGTAACCGCTTTGCTTGGTGTCAATTTGAAACGCGCTGAGCGGAGCATCCTTACGGGGTTGGGCCTTGTCCGGCTAGCACCCGGATGACCGCTGGGATCAAATAGCGAGCCAGGTCCCGGCGGCTTCCGCCGCAAAGGACCACGATGAGCCTACCCTGGCAGAGCTGGTCAGCCGCTCTCTTGAACTCTTGGGCAAGGCGTATGTGCGTGTCATGGCTGATGCCGATATCGCCGTAATCGCCCTGTGTTCCATCATAGCCCCAGTTCCAGAAGATAGCCTGTGGTTGAAAGGCTGCCATTCTAGGGATGAAATTCTGTTTGACTAAGTCTAGATATTGCGCGTCGTTTATTTGCCAGGGCACGTGAACATTGACCTTGTTGTTTGTCTCCGAAGAACTGCTAGCACAAAAGCACATGTAGAGGGTGTCGGCGTCATCTTTGAAGATTTCCCATGTCCCATTGCCGTGGTGGGCGTCGGTATCTACAATGGCCAGACGCTTCGCTCCGAACCGCTGTCGTAACTCTCGGATGGCCACAGCGGCACCATTGAAGTAACAGCCCCCGCCGAAGAAATGAGTACCAGCGTGATGGTCTCCGTATCCGGTAAAGACGAAGGCATTATCTATTTCCCCCCGCCATATCCGGATGGCCGCCGCTACTGTACCTGTCACCGAAAAGAGCGCTCCTTGGAAAACCTGGCTCTTCTTTATCTGATTGACCATATCCGGGGTATGAACACGGTAAAGGACATCCTCAGAGATAGGTTCCAGCTCAAAGGAAGAAGGGGGCTTGAGCGGGTAGAAAGCGTCATACAGGAAGACATTATCCTTGTCCAGGATTCCAGTGAGTGCCTGGGGAAAATCCCGCAGTCTTTCCCCATCCTGGTAATGGAATAATATGCCAGTCCGTTGCATCACCTGATAAGCCGGCTAGCTCATTCCCTGCAGCAAGCTTCTGACGTTATTACCCAGTACATTGTGATTGTAACCGCCTTCCAGGACTCCATATCTTTGCCCTTGGCATACCTTTTCCGAGTACTCTTTCACCAACCGGCCAATAGTCTCATAGTCCTCCGTTTTGAGTAGGCCGCCCCAGTCGTGCTCATGCCTGTCGAAGCCTGCGGAGACGGCTATTATGTCCGCCCGCACTTGAGCCAGAAAGCGGGAGATGCTATCCAGGAACGTCTGTCGATCACTGGCCTCGGGGTGGAAGTAGCCTACCTCTGGTATGCTCCCCAAGATGCTGGCGGTGCCATTGCCGAAGTGGAGGTCTATGTCGAGTATTGCCGCTGTCTTGATCTTGCCCTCTTTTCTCAGCCGGGCGATTGATATCGCCATGTTGTTGAAGAAGCAAAATCCCCAGCAGTGGTCAGCGCTGGCGTGGTGTCCCGGCGGCCTGATGAGTGCAAAGGCAGGTTGGGCATTGGTTGCCAGTTCTGCGGCCCTGATAGCCCCTCCTGCTGCTAGCAAAGCCACCTCATAGGTCAGGCCCCATCCTCCTAATATCTTCTATGTGCCAGTCTGAATGCACCAGTCTCAGGTTGTCCACCGTGGCAGGCTCGGCCATAACCATCTCAGAATATGGGAAGACCTCTCTCGTAATGCTCTCCATCCGCCCCGCCTTAGCAGCGGGGTCGCTGTTGTACACCTCTTCAAATCGTGGATGGTAGACAACTTTCATCTGGCCCCGCTCACTTCAGACATCAGCCTTTCCAGGGTTTTAGCATAGACCTGGTAAGTTATGGCATCGAAGAGGACGAAGGCCACGGTATCCAGCGATGCTTCCTGGCGCAGGAAGTCAATAACGGTACGAAGAGCTATCTCTGCTGCTTGGTCAACAGGGTAGCCGTAGGCGCCCGTGCTGATCGATGGGAAGGATACGGTCTTCAAGCCCTTGGCCACCGCCGTCCGCAAGCTCTCTCGATAGGCGCTGGCCAGAAGCTCGGATTCACCTCGTGTGCCGTCACGCCAGATAGGCCCCACGGTGTGGATTACATATCTTGCCTTTAGATTGCCTCCAGTGGTGATAACCGCCTTGCCCGCCGGCAGGCGACCCTGCCGGGAGACGATTTGCTTGCATTCTTCTAGAATGGCTGAGCCTCCAGTGCGGTGGATGGCGCCGTCCACACCGCCGCCGCCCATTAGGCTGGAGTTGGCAGCGTTTACTATGGCATCTGTAGCCTGTCTGGTGATGTCTCCCTGGAGTAGCGAAAGCCTGGCCTTGTTGACGATGACTTCCATTGCTTTAGCCCCCGTTATGTGACTGTTTTACTGGGGGAGGGTGGCCCTGCTATCAAACAGTCTCCTCGCGACCTCTTTCAACTTCTCTGTCCCTTTTATCTCATCAGGGAATAGGGGCAGGATAGTAAACTTGGAGCTGTACTTCCTCTCCAATTCTGCGATGTACGTCTGCTGCATACGTGCCTTACTCTGGAGAAAAGGAGAATCGGGTTCCTCAACTACCTGATTGATGATCAAGTTGTTGATACGAAGGCCGTAATTCTGCAATTCCGCCAATATGCCGTCGATCTGGCGCACAGCTAGGGCTTCGGCTATAGTGACGAGGTTCAACTCCACCTCTTTCTTGAGGAACTCCATGTCGTTGTCGGAGAGTTCTTGCCACGCCTTGATTACCCCAAGCACGGAGCGTTTCCTCGGGCCGGTTGCTATTAAGGAGGAGTAGATGCGGGGGGCAGCCTTGAGGTGCTCGTTGACCATAGACGGCATGCGCAGCAGACCGAGTGTCTGTCCTGCCGGAGCGGTGTCCCATACTATCTTCTCAAATTGCCCCGATTCGCTGAGCTCCCGGATGTAGTCCACCATGAACTCGTCCCTAAGCCCTGGGAGAATGGAGGTAATGAAGTCGACAAACTCTTCGTAGCTGATGTCAACAAGGGAAGAGAAGACGTCATACACCTCGGGCCCAAACTTCTTGTCCCACAGCGCCTTTATACCTTCATAGCTTATCTCATCCACGTAAAGGTTCTCGCTGACCTTTGCTGGCTTCTGCCCGCCCTCGATTTCGAAGATGTCCCGCAAGGAGGGCGTAAGATCGCTGGAGATGACCAGGGTCTTCTGGCCTGTGGCGGCACAGTGCAAAGCAGTGGCCGCGGCGCAGGTTGTCTTTCCTACTCCCCCCTTGCCGCAAAGCATGATGACATGCTTGGAATCCATTCTATCCATTCACCATTGCCTCCATAAAGCCATTATCAATGTTAGCACACTGGTGTGGGGACGGCTAACGCGGCTTTTTCGGGAACGGATTCAACTTCCCCGGCAGTGCCCAGAGACCTGTTTACGGCCATCCTGGGGCAGGTGGACAGGTTACGTCGGTGCCTGGCTAGCCAGTGTGACGCCGTTAGGGGGTGTTGGGGGGTAAGGGGGCTGGTATCGGTCTTGGCCGGCTTGCCTGTAGCCCGAGCAAAGTCCCGCGCCTGGCGTTCAAGTTGGGAGACTTACATCGGCGAAAAGCAGAAGAGGAGCAAACCGAACACGCGAATACAGCACCGGATAGGCACAAAACACTTTGTCAGAATTATGACAAAGTCATAGATAGCAAGAAGAAACTAGCCAAAGTCGCTGGTATCCTGAGGTATGATGTCCATCATACGTGCTGCCCCTCCGCCCCCCCTGCCACCGCAACCCACACCGGCACCAACCACGGCCAACATGGAGATTAGAACAACGACTGAGATAATTCTTATGAGTTTCACTTTATTCCCCCCCTTCCAGCCGAACCTGCTGTAGCGCTTCAGCCCTTTTCGCACAGTTGCATCTTGCTGAATCTTAACACCAGAGTTGGTTCTCGTCAACGCAATCACCAGCCAATGTTCAGAGATAAGAGACAGTGGTGTACGAGACCACTGGTACTACTTCAACACTGGCGTAGTATCTCCACACTCTGTTGACTCATGCGTACTGCGTTGAAAACGCTGGGTTCTATACCCACTGGCTGCTGGCGGCCGATGGTAATGCCACCATCCGGCTAGGCACTTCTGTGGCAGTCTTAGTGCTGTCATCGTACCCCGTGCTGCCACAAGGCAGGTTAGCTTGATTTGCTCCTCAGCATCCGATATACTGCTTAGAAGCTTGCCGGTTGAACGATACCTTGAAGTTACACCTTGAAGTTAAAGAGCAACTCAAGCGCAGGCTCTGTTGGTTTGCCCCTGGGTATGTCACTGGTTCAGCAAACCTGGTCTAGAGTTTCCGGCTGCGCCCGATAGATAGGAGGTAAAATTGGCATCAGCACTAAGCGGTATTAAGGTCCTGGATATGACAGGGTTGGGTCCCTCTTCCATCGCTGCCATGATGCTGGGGGATATGGGAGCCGAGGTTATCAAGATCGACTTGCCTCCGGGTGGTGGGAGTCGGGGGGTTGGCGAAGGCATTCCTTTTATGCCAACGGAGGAGGAAGAGGTTGAGAGGGCCAATGTCTGGACGGCCACCAACAGGAACAAGAGGAGCGTGGCGATCAATCTCAGGACCGAGGCCGGGCAGCGGGTTTTCCAAAAAATGGCCCAGACCTCTGACGTTATCATCGAGAGCTTCCGCCCCGGGGTAATGGACCGCATGAACGCCGGGTACCAGGCTATCTCAAAGATAAACCCCAGGATTATTTACTGCTCCGTCTCAGGTTACGGACAGACCGGTCCGTATCGGAATTTCCCTGGTCACGATGCCAACTACTCTGGGATGGGCGGCGTTCTCGGCCTTACTGGTGAAAGCAAAGAAGGCAGGCCGATTATCGCCCTCAACATAGTGGCCGACATAGCTGTTGCTGTGTTCGAGGCAGTGATCGGCATCCTGCTGGCTGTTTGCGCCCGGGAGAGAACGGGTCGTGGGCAGCATGTGGACATCTCCATGACAGACGGTGTTGTCTCTCTTCTTACTGGGGTGCCTGGGGCAGAAGAGTACTTGTATAATCAGGTCTTGCCGCGACGGGGCGATACTATGACCAGCGGTAACCGGCCTTACTACTCCATATATCAGACCAAGGATAACAAATACCTGACCGTTTGCCCTATCGAGCCGCGTTTCTGGGGCAACATGTGCCGCACCATAGGTCGCGAGGACCTTATACCTCAGCAGTTTGATCCAAGCAAGGAAGACGAGCTACGTAGCCAGCTAAGCCAGATCTTTCTGACCAAGTCCAGAGACGAATGGTTTGAGCTTCTCACCAAGGCAGATGTGCCAGTGGGGAAAGTCCTGGACATGGACGAGCTATTCTCTGACCCGCAGATACTGCACCGCCAGATGATTATCGAGTTGAACCATCCCAAAATTGGAAAGGTGAAGCAGATCGGTATCGGCATAAAGCTGTCAGACACGCCAGGCGCGGTGCGCGCCTTGGCGCACCGCTTGGGACAGGATACCAGTGAGGTGCTCTCCGGCCTGGGCTATTCGCAGTCTGAGATGAAGGATTTGCGCCAGCAGGGAGCGATCTACTAGTAGTAGTTGCCCGATCTGCTCCTGATGAAGTCAGAATAGCACCTGGCTTCGTACGGCGAGGCCGAAGGACTTACCACAGGAGGAACCCGTGGACGTTATCGAAGCGATCAATAGCCGGAAGAGTATGCGCGCCTTCAAACCCGACCCCATCCCCAAGGAGATCATCCAGAAGATCATGGAGACCACCCTCAGGGCACCTTCGTGGGAGAACACGCAGCCGTGGGAGTTTGCCATGCTCGGCGGAGAGGCCATGAAAAAGGTGAACGATGCTTTCATGGCCAAGATGAGTTCGGGGGAGAAGCCCAACCTCGACCTCCACTGGCCCAAGTTCAGGGGCCCTTACCTCGAGCGGGCGAAAGCGGACGGAAGGCAACTTTTCCGCGAATTGGGGATAGCCAAAGACGACGCGCCGGCGATCATGAATTGGCGGCTGTCTTCCACCCAGTTCTTCCACGCTCCCAATGGAGTGATAGTATATATGGACGCCTCGCTAGGAGAGTGGTCGCTGGTGGACATAGGGATAGTCCTCCAAACTCTGATGCTGGCGGCCTGGCACTATGGTGTGGGCACCTGTGCCCTAGCGGCCGCAGTGACCTATCCTGATGTTCTCCGCAGTCTGCTGAACATACCGGAGTCGAAACGTATTGTTGTGGGTGTGGCCCTGGGGTATCCAGACTTTTCCAGCCCGGCGGTGAAATTCCGCACCGACCGTGAGCCGCTGGAAAGACTGGTGAGCTGGCATGGCTTTGAATGATTTGAAGAACAGGATTTGCCGGGATCACGATACGGCGTGCCGAAGCTAATCTGCCTCTGAGTGATAGGTCATGCCGCAGATGGAGACCAGAGAACCGCCGTCCTCGCTGGCGGGACATTGAGCATAGCCCGTGGGCGACCCCTTGACCCCGGGTAATATCGACAGCATGAGATATATGGGTGGCAGCCCACAGATTCGCGTCTGGTCACCCTCGCCCCTGATTGCCTCGAAGAAGTGCTCTGCTTCCGCACTACTCAGAATATCGATCAGCCTTTGATCGTGGGCGGCCAGCCTGGCCCGGCCCACAGCGTCTAGCGGGGCGCGGTCTCCGAAGACAGGGCCCACATGGGCGAAGTCGGCTGCGGCTACCACGATGGTTCGCCGCAAGGCGGCCACTCTTTTGAGCACTGCCACAGTGCCAGATATCAGGGTAGCTTGCAAAGGGCTCTCCCCACGGTCAATGAACGGCTGGAAAGAGCCACATAGCACCGGCAGTATGGGGCACTGCTTGTCTCTCAGCAGGTGATGGAGCCAGAGGACGGCTGTCTCTACGGAATGTTCACCACGGTGATGTAGCTCATAGCGGAACACCTCGTCTCCAACGTCACGGACAACGTCGTTTACCACATCTTGGGCCGTTGGTATTGTCCCCCAGGGAGTCTGGTAATTCTGCCGGGTCAGAGTGACTTCGCCGCTGGCCGCCATGTGGTCTGTTCCCAGTATGACGACCAGCTCAGCTTCTTTTACCGCTGTCGCTGCCATGGCCCAAACACTGGCATAGACAGGCCCACCTCGGGGAAAGTCGATATGGGGGCTGATCAGTCCCTTGATTTCTGCATCGGGACAGGGATTGGCGTTTGCCACCTGATCCAGATATTGCTGCAAATAGGCGCTCAATTCCTGGGGGTCTGATGGACAAGACCTGCCGGGAAGGGTATGTGGACGGGAGACAGCAGAACGATAGTCAGTAATGGCAGCCATGTAGGCTTGAGTGAAACGCTCGTTGTCAAGAAAGAGAGCTTGATCAAGCGCGGAGAGGAGTTGTTCCAAGGTGGTGGGGCTCAGCGGTGTACCGGTGCGCAGCTCAAAGCCTGTCCTGATAGTCCCGATATCACGGGTGCCATCCATCAGGGCCAGCAGCAGGGCCAAAGGGTGTGGCATGAAGATCGCTGCCTGGCTTATGCCCAGAGGGTCGGTTAGAAGGATTCCCCGTCGGCCCTGGTGTACCGTCGGTTGGGTCCTAACTTCTCGAATCTTGGGTTGCACTGCTTAAGGTGGGAAGGATCACAGGCTTCTGCCTATGACACCTGTAGGCATAATTGAAAGACATCCCGATCATATTGTACGCGATGTACCCGCCCCCATGTCAACGCGAAACCGGTGAAGGCGGTCGGTTGGATCCGTTACGAATGGGTTTCCACTTCGACACTTTTTCGGGACTCACCAGGCTTAACGCCGTATTTTTTCTTCCTCGCCCGGCACCAAGGGCAGCCGCCGAAAGTTATGGCTGTCTCAAGTCTCAGCAAAGCCTTATACAACCGGCTGCCCCTTCTTGCTCCGGTGCAGACAGGGCATCCGTACTCGCAATAGTCGGGATCGTCTAAGTGAGAAATGGGCATCTTCCAGCCCTTCCACCCATACTTTTTGGGCGCACTCTCCTGGCTCATCCTTGCCTCCTTTTCAGTTCTCTGCCAGGCTCCATCTTTCTCGCCGCAGTTGGGCTTTCATCGCTTGTGGCGGGGATGCCTCCTGGCCTTTCATGCCTTCGCCTTGAAGGACTCCCGCATCTTCTTCGTCGTCCAGCGAGTCCATTGGACCAGAGAATCCGGTTCCTCCTTGCCCTTCTCCTCCCACGGCTTACCCAGTCCCAAATCCTTGGCTATGGTCTTGTAGCAGTTGTAGCCTGCGTCGCAACTTGCGTTGCCACCTACTGGCCAGAAGCCACCGGTGCAGTAGAGGTTCGCCACAGGCGTCCGGTGATTAGCTAGCTCTGGCGTAGGCCTGTTTACCCCCATCTGCCAAATCGAATGGTCAATCCCAGAGAAGTTCCCATGGGGCGCCAGATTCTTCAGGCGCAGATTGTCGTAGGGGCTATTGGTATCGACGCCAATGATGTTATCCCAGGTCATGTTGGGGGCATGCTTCTGCCAGATACTGATCAGCTCCTCGGCAAACTTCTTCTTTAGCACTAGCCATTCCTTCTCGCTAAGGTCGCTGGCGCGCGGCCCCTGCATTTCGCACTGCGCCACGTGCTTCCCAGGAGGCGCATAGGAGGGATCGGCCAGACTGTGGCACCAGACGACCGGATTGTAGTCGCTGATCGGGGGCATCTTCCCCATATTGGCGTAGAGACACTCGATAGCCAGGTGCTCCGGATTGGCATCGTTGGTCAGGCCGAGCCACTCGCATCTATTGATATCCGGGTTGAAGGAAGCAGCCTTATACTTCGGGGCCTCATGGAGGGCAAAACTGTACCACATGAGACTGCCTATGTTCCTCGTGGACAAGTTGTCTACACGTCTGGCTATGGTTTCTCCGATGACATCTCTGCCGACGAGGTCAACCAACTGCCACGCGCTCAGGCCGGCACTCACCACGATCTTCCTCGCCCTGACCACGCTGCCATCGGCCAGCCGGATGCCAGTGCAGGTGCCGTTCTCGATGATAGCCTTGGCGACCTCAGCGTGGGTGAAGAACTTGACGCCATTCTGCACCAGGATCTGGTGGCAGGCATGAGCTATCTGGTGAGTGCCACCCCTGGCGTAGCCTATCGTGGGTACTGTCATAGCCTCACCTACGGTCATCAGGCCTGCTTGCACGTCATTGACATTGGCACAGGATGAAACGACAAACCTTAAAATGCAGTACTGCACCTCTGGACTGTCGAAGTACTCCTTTACTACCCGCATGAAACTGGCGGCCAGAATCATCGAGTCCGGAATAATGCCGGCTTCTACTATGCTGGGGAACGCTGCCATTTGCCTCTCCAAAAACTCAGGCTGAGCCTGCCACTCGGGAGGATTCAACACCTGATCAAGGGTCACTCGCATGAACTCATCGGATTGCCACAGCTTCCAGAACTTAAGCCAGGTCTCCGCATCCTTATTGGAAAACCGAGCGATCTCCCTGGCGGTCTTCTCCTGAGTGGGATCCTCCTTTTCGCTGTAGATAGCCAGACAGGTCTGGTTGTTCAGGAACACCGCACCATCGCTGACCGGATACTGATCGCTTTGCCCGCCATAGTCCCAGAACTCGGCGAAATCACGGTAGATTGGTGCATAGTACCACGGGAGTATGATGTTGGCGTGGGTATTGCCACGAAAGCCTGGTGCCGCGGTCTCTTCTGTGGCTAACCCGCCGCCTATTTCATGTCTTCGTTCAAATATGCCAACACTCATGCCACCGTATTTGGCGAGATACATGGCGAGCATCAGCGCTTTGTTCCCTCCACCACACACTATCGCATCAAATGTTGCATCTGCCATTGACGTCCTCCTTGTACGGATTGCTT
>JBGOXA010000198.1:0-4084 GCA_041478915.1 Dehalococcoidia bacterium | reverse complement strand
TCGCGATAGAAGGCCAGCGACCTCTCCATATCCCCTACAGCTATGACCACATGATGCAGATGCATGGGAAGGATCTCCTTTCTCGGGTGACGGGACGGCGGACATCGCAGGCAGCCGAGGTGCGCCTATCAGATGAGCCTCGGATGCCGCCGGCGGCACGCCAAGCAACCCAGGCGTAGGGCAAGTGAGCCACCTCAAGTAGCGGCCTGAAGCTATACCAGGCGCTACTATCCTGACTCATCCCGTCACCTTTCAAGCTTGAACTCCCACTGGCAGCAGCAATCGCTGTAGCTGACTCTGGGAGGCACTTTAAGGCCTGTAACCTTGATGTTGGGGTTAAAGTAATGGGCAATGATAGTCTTGACCTTCGGTTCCATCTCCTGGCATGTCAGCTTCTCACGCCCCGTGGCCTCCTTTTCCATGGCCAACAGGTTGGGGCAGGTATGGTAGGTGACTATAGCGTGGTCACTGTTCTTGATATTTATGTCATATTCATAATTCCACATCCAGGGGTGAGCTTGCATGTACTTCATCACCGTGGCTACATCATCGCCGTGGATATCTAGTGCTTCCGTCATGGCCTCCAGTTCCCAGATTAGAGCCTTTTCCCACACCCTGCGGTCACAATCCAGGGCTTCATCAGATCCCCACTTGTCCATCACAGTCAGATACCAGAAGGCATCTATCCTCAGCATATACTCACTGTATGTCTTAAGAAGCTTCTTAAGGGTCCTTTTACTGAATTTGTCATGGCTAAATTCGGGGTCGAACCTGCCACTATAGTCAACCAGTTCACTCACTCTCAAATCTCCTGGGTGCTTATTGGCCATATTTTAGCATGTTCTTCGGCTGGCGTAGAAATAATGAAGAACTAGTGAGCAAGGCACAAGGTCGGTGAAGATGGAGGATAGCCACAGGCTTTACATAGGGCGATGGTCTAGAGGGAGACGTAGCCTCTCGTCCCTTTCAAAGGCGGCCTGAAGTTCTACAGGGCGCCGCTGGGGTAAGGGGCAATCTCCCATCCAAACAAGGCGTCCTCTTTGATGAGCCGTGCCTGTCAATAGATAGAACTCCAAAAAAAGATCTTCAAAGCGGCGTTTGCCTTCGCATAGATTAGCCCTGGTGCGTTGGCACAAGGTGACGAAGTGTTACATGACCCACAAGAGCCAAGTCCCTCCTCCGAAGTCACTTAGGCCCCTTATTCAGTCTATTTACTTCCCATAGTCAGGCCGATGGTAAACGGGATGTTGTGGTTATTGATTGGCATACCCTGGCGTAAAGGCCTGTCCTCATTTCCCTGCCTCCTTGTCGGTTTTCCCTTCTTCGACCTTTTCCAGCTTGGCATCGGTCGGTGTCGGCGTGACAGGCACAAAATTTGCATCGGTCGGTGTCCGCCTGACAGGCACAAAATTTGCATCGGTCGGTGTCCGCCTGACAGGCCTATATCGTGTGGTCTCGGCCGGTGGTTTGAGTTCATCGGCCAGTGCTTGGGCAATCTCCATCTTGGTGATGAGCCCGGATGACGTGCCACATATAGGGCAATGTTTTGGCTCAGTTCTGTATGTAAGGTAAGACTCTGATCTCTCAGTCCCAGTTCGCCCCACAACCATGAACTCCACTCCACACTCTCTGCAAGCCGCCACCTTAAGAGTATTCCCGGTAAGCTTGCGAAGGACATATTTCTTCAGGAAGTCAGCATCATCTTTTCCCCTTTTCGCTTCAGCGATGACACGTGGCAGCGATATCAGAAATCTCTCCATTTCAGCTCCAGTGTCGGCCCGAATAAAGCCCAGCAGCCCCTCAAAGAGCTGGAACCTAAGGCCGGTCGCTGCTATTTTTGCCTCCAGCTCCTTAAGTAACCTGGCCTTTTCTTCTAGTGCCTCATTTGTCCCTGTTAGTACCCTTAGCCTTTCCTCCCTCTCTTTTATCTTCTGGTCTAACTCACCCCCCCTCTTCTCAAGGTCGAGCTTTCTGGCCTCTAGAGTTTTGACCGAATCTCGAAGGCCGGGTAAATATTCCTTGAGCTCCTTCTCCTCGGCCCGCATAGTACCAATGGTTTTGGACAAAGCTTGTTTCTTCTTTTCCAGCTGGTTAGTTTCTTCTTTGAGGCTAGTTTTTCTTTTCGATAGCCCTGCCACTTCGGCTTTGAGAGTTTTCCGCTTCTCTTCAAGTTCCTCCAGTTGGGCCTTTGAGGATATTAGCTCTGGTTCCATCTCTTCAATGGCTCTATCCAGGGAGCCATATTCAGCCAAGCATTTAACCAGTTTCTCGGCACCAATCTTAGAGGTTTCATCTTCCATACTCCTCACAATAGTCTGGAAATCCTCCCAGGTAACACCTGCCTCTTCAAGTTCCTGGTGCTCCTTGAGATAGGTCTCCAGTTTATCGTCAGGAATATCTGACTTTTTGAGTATCACTGTCAGTGGTGTCAGGTTCTCTATTCTCTTCAGGGTCAGACCTACCTCCTTCATCTTTCCAGCCAATTCTTTGTCAAGGCTTAATTGTTTCTGCCTTGCCTCATCTTCAAGTTGATGAAGTTCTTGTGCCTTATTCTTTTTGGCTATAGTTAACTTCTCCACCGCCTGGCGAAGGCTCTCTCTTTTTTCCCCTAAGGCAGCACAGTGCTCTTTGAGTTCTGTTATTTGCGTAGATACCCGTTCGAATTCAGATACTATCTTGCCGTAGCTTTTGCCGGTACTAGCCTCCAATTCAGCCAGCTTCATTGCTGCCGGAACAAAGTCAGAATTCTTGAGTTTTGAAACTACTTTGATGAGAGATTCATGCTCCGCTGGTGATACTCCAAGGTTGCTAAAAGACTTCAGGATGTCAACTCCCTCCTTGGATTCTTCGAGAGTGAGCTTGTTCTTGGATAGCTCTGTAGCCAGACTTCGGAGCGAATCTACTTCGTGCATCACTTCGTACTCCTCTGCTGCAGTCATCAGCCCCTTGCTGTCGGCCTCTTCCTTTAGTCTTAAGACATAGCGTGAAACAGTCGCCTGGTTAATGCCGAATTTCCTGGCAATCTCCGGTTGGGGCATCCCCTCAAAGAAGAAATGGAGAATTCTGGACGCCTTTTGAGGTGAGATTCTCACTGTCACTGCCACCTACCCCCTCTTTGATTCTAGGCTGAATTAGCACAATATGCAAGCCAGTGTATGCCGTATATGTTATATATGCTAAGTATGACATGAATGCCGACTATGTTTTCAACAAAAATTAAAATGTGCTTTTCCAGTGTAGTTTAGCGTCTTTTGTGTTAATGATTCTTCGGAAAAAACGCATGAAGTACCTACCGTGAAAGACTATGTTGGCACTAAGATGCCAATCCCTCTGTCCTGGCGGTGTTATACCTGCTTCCCAAGGATAGCGTAATGGTGACATACCAGAATGTCTTCCTGCGTCACTCTGCTGGTAACATTCTGACTAATTGTTGGGTTGGACCTCGTCAGTATGTGCCACCGTGTTATTAGATATTTTCTGGGGCAAACCATGCGCGTCACTATTTGAAGCTAAACGGAATCTTTTGACGCCATGAAGAGGGGCACTTGACAGAGTTGGACGTCCGGTTCACACTCGATTATGATTAACTTACCCCAAATATTAGGTTGGCAGCACAAAGACGCAGAGCAAAGCAATGGGAAAGTGGTACGAAAACCTCGAATAGCTGGAGAGGGGAGATACGCCAACAAGGTGGCTAGGCAAAACTCACGTCAAGCAAGCTGGGAAGATCGGAGAAAGAAGAGATGAGCAGACTATGGGGAAATATTGCTGTCCTTATCGGCATGGCATTGTTGTTGGCAGGTCTGGTAAGTCTAGCAGCTTGTGGCAACACTAAGCACGCTGCGACGGCATGGACGAGGCAGTTTGGCACCAGTGGCGATGACTACGGCCTGGCTATGGCTAGAGATGGGTCGGGGAACATCTATGTGGCAGGCTGGACACCTGGCACCTTTTCGGGGCAGACCCCATCAGGTAGCGATGATGCCTTTATTGCCAAGTATGACACCTCGGGGAACGAGGTATGGACGAGGCAGTTTGGCACCAGTGGCAATGACAATGCCAGCGCTATGGTTACAGATGGGTC
>JBGOXA010000194.1:0-4209 GCA_041478915.1 Dehalococcoidia bacterium | reverse complement strand
TTTTAATGACATCTCCCCTCCCGGTTGCCACTTTAAAAGTACCTGGAACCTTGAGCATCTGGCCAATAGCCACAATAACACTGTCACAGCTTGTGATGAATTCACTGCCCTTGATGGGCACTGGACGCCGCCTGCCACTGGCATCAACTTCGCCCAGTTCCATACGGATACATTGAAGCTTCACTACCCCATTCTCATTCCATATCTTGTTTGGCGCCGCCAAGTAAACAATATTCACCCCTTCCTCTAAAGCTCCCTCCACTTCCTCCGGGCTGGCAGGCATCTCGGCCCGAGTGCGACGATAAATAATAGTAACCTCTTTGGTGCCCAGTCTTAGGGCAGTACGGGCGGCGTCTATGGCAACGTTGCCACCACCTATGACGGCTACTTTATCTCCCAGCCTTACCTTTTCTCCGAAACTCGCTTGCCTGAGGAGAGCCACAGCATCAATCACGCCGGGACTATCGTCTCCTTCCACCCCTATTTTGTTCCCTTGATGGGCACCAATGGCCAGGAAAATGGCATGATAGCCCTGCGCAAAGAGGTCATCCAAAGACTCTACTCTAGTATTAGCCTTGATATCCATCCCCACTTGCGCTATGGCTTTAATCTCTGCATCCAGGACTTTCTTTGGCAGGCGATATTCGGGGATGCCAACTCGTAACATGCCACCTAGTGCCGGTAAAGCTTCGAATACGGTGACACTATGGCCTAGCTTTGCCAGGTAATATGCCGCAGTCAGACCCGCCGGTCCTGACCCTACTATGGCGACCTTTTTGCCCGTTGGTGGTGCCTTTTTAGGATTCTTCCGATACCGTTTTGGCTCTCTTTCGGCAGCAACGCGCTTCAGAGCTCTTATGGCAATAGCCCCATTTAGTTCGCTGCGACGACAGACAGTCTCACATGGATGGTTGCAGACATGTCCCAGCACATTAGGGAAAGGCACCTTTTCCCTGATTACCGCGGCTGCTTCGGAATATTTCTTTTCAAGGATGAAATGAATATAGCGGGGTACATCTATCCCCGCAGGACATACATTTCTACAAGGAACAAGCGCTGCCTCACGCTCCTTTCCCGCTTCCAATAGTCCGTCCTTGTCCCTAAGTGCCCCGGTGGGGCAAACCTCAACGCAAGCACCACAGAATCTACAGTTGGCATCGGCCAGGGAGCGGTTGAAAGCGGTGCCGATGTAGGTTTCCCTGCCTCTCCCTACAAAAGAAAGCACTCCCACTCCACGCAGCTCATTACAGGCTCGGATACATCTCCCGCACAGGATGCACCTGCTGAGGTCATGGTCAAAAAGGGGATTACTGGTATTGATGGGGATGTCTTTAGGTCGAATTCTCAAATGCTGCTTGGCAATTCCCAGATACTGGGCAACAGCCTGCAATTCACAGTTAAGATTCTGAGGGCACACCAGGCAATCCTGAGGATGACTGGCGAGCATCAGTTCCATAGCCATACGACGTATCTGGTCAACCTGGGGTGTTCTGGTCTTCACCACCATTCCGTCTTCTGCCTGTAAGGTGCATGCCGTGGGTAATCCCCGCACACGGTCGACCTCAACAACGCACAATCGGCAAGCACCCCAGGGACTTAAATCGGGGTGATAGCAGAGATTTGGAATATAGATTCCCGCATCTAACGCTGCCTCTAGTACCGACTTCCCTCTCTCAGTCTTGACCTCACGCCCGTCGATATTCAGTGTAATCGTTTCCAAAGGTCTCCTTTAACTACGCCTTTCCCCAGCTTCCCACAGGGATTGGCTCATTAGGAGTTACTAGTTGCTCCCCGCTGACCTTTGCCACAGCGCTAAATCGAGCGGGGCATACATCGAGGCAGGACCCACACTTAATGCACTTACTCTGGTCTATTACATGGATCATTCGTTTATCACCAGCGATGGCATTAGTGGGACAACTCCTCAGACATATGAGGCAGCCCTGGCACTTCTCAGGGATGATATAAAAGGAGACAAGGCTTTTGCATACCCTGGCAGGACATCGTTTCTCATTGATATGTGCTTCGTATT
The DNA here is from genome assembly GCA_041478915.1 of Dehalococcoidia bacterium. Taxonomy (GTDB): domain Bacteria; phylum Chloroflexota; class Dehalococcoidia; order UBA2247; family RBG-13-53-26; genus VGOE01. The sequence continues at coordinate 2,177 of JBGOXA010000194.1, read as the reverse complement.
CCTGACGGAAGTACTTGATAGTGGTCAATACCGGGTTAGGCGCTGTTCCGCCCAAGGCACAAAGTGACCCTGACTTAACAGCTTCCGCCAGTTCCAAAAGCAGACCTATGTCTTCTGGCTTGCCCTTACCCTCAGTAATGTCTGTCAGAATCTCCAGCATTTGCATTGTTCCTTCACGACACAAGACACACTTGCCGCAGGATTCAGCCTGGACAAAGGTGAGGAAGTACCGTGCCAGGTCCACCACACAGGTGTCTTCATCCAGGACGATCATGCCCCCGGAGCCCATGATGGAACCGGCCTTGGTAAGGGTCTCATAGTCGACAGTGGTTTGTAGGAAATCGACTCCCAGACACCCTCCGGAAGGCCCGCCCGTCTGCACCGCTTTGAAGGCCCTGCCTTTCAGGATGCCGCCGCCGATATTGTAGACAATATCAAATAAGGTGATACCCAGGGGTACTTCAATCAGCCCGGTGCGCTCCACCTTGCCCACCAGGGAGAAGGTCTTGGTCCCCTTGCTTGTCTCTGTGCCGAAGGAGGCGAACCAGTCGGCCCCCCGTTGCATTATGGCCGCCGCGTCGGCCCAACTCTCCACATTGTTGATATTGGTCGGTTTGCCCCACAAGCCGGCGACAGCCGGGAAAGGAGGACGAGTTCGGGGCATACCTCTCTTGCCCTCGATGGAGCCCATCAATGCCGTCTCTTCCCCGCAGACAAAGGCCCCTGCCCCCTCTTTTATCTTGAGATGGAGGCTAAAGCCGGAGTTGAGGATGTTATCTCCCAGCAGACCACGTTCCTCCATCTGTTTCATGGCAATTCTCAGCCGCTTCAAAGCGAGGGGGTACTCAGCTCGACAGTAAATGTATCCTTCGCTTGCCCCTATGGCGTAACCGCCAATGAGCATTCCCTCGAGCACGGAATGCGGATCGCCTTCAAGCAATGCCCTGTTCATAAAAGCCCCGGGGTCACCCTCGTCGGCGTTGCAGATGATGTATTTCTGATCTCCTGGCGAGCTCCGGCAAAAGGTCCACTTCTGTCCAGTGGGGAAGCCAGCTCCTCCCCTGCCCCTCAAGCCCGATTTCTTGATCTCGGCGACGATATCTTCTGGCTTCATCGTCAAAGCTTTGACAAAGCCACTGTAGCCGCCGCTGGCAATGTAGTGGTTTATGTTCTCTGGGTCTATGAAGCCGCAGCGACGCAGCACTATGCGCACCTGGGGCTTGAGGACTGGCAGGTCAAAGAAGCTCGGGATGCCATCTATATGGCCATCTCCGATAGTTCCCAGAGCCAAGTCAGCACAAGGATCGCCTTTGACCAGGTAATCTCCGATAAGCCTGGTAACAATCTCCGGGGTTACGTTACCGTAGGAGATACGTGGCTGGTTCGGCTTGATTATATCTACCATAGGCTCAACGTAGCAGAGGCCAATGCATCCCACCTGGGTGACGATGGCCTCAATATGCCGCTGAGCCAGCTCTTGTTTAATGGCTTCCAGCACCGCCTCGGCTCCGGCCGCCAAACCGCATGTGGCCGTGCCGACGAGAATGCGCGGTTTTTGACTATGCTCCAGAGCCTCCCACTCTGCTATGGCCTGTTGGCGTAACTCATCAAAAGTCATTCTCTATGCCACCATCTAGACTATCGGTACTTGCCCAGCGTTTCTTTTATCTTGGTAGGGGTGAGTCTGCCGTAGACTCTGTCGTCGACGACCATCACTGGCGCTAGAGCACAGGAGCCAAAGCAGGCCACCCGTTCCACGCCGAACTTATAATCCGCGGTAGTACTGCCGGACTGAAGTCCCAGCTCTCTCCGTACTGCTTCCATGATCTGCTGTCCACCCCTCACGTGGCAGGCTGTGCCCAAGCAGACCTTCACGCAGTGTTCTGCCGGGCGGGTGAAGCGGAACTGGGCATAAAAAGTAGCTACTCCGAAGACCTCGCTCTCAGATACTTTGAAGAACTTAGCTATTTGCGAGACGCCCTCTTCTGTGAGGTAGCCAAAAGTCTCTTGCACTTTCTGTAATACCGGAATGATCGCCCCCCGCTCGCCTTTGTACGGAGCTAGGACTTCTGTCAAGCGCTTTTCCGATTGCTCCAATCAATCACCCCCTTCCCGAAGCAATACTGTGGTATTGATCGAGGAGTCCTCAAGTTTCTTCGATTGTCGGGTAGTGCTGA
>JBGOXA010000261.1:0-3188 GCA_041478915.1 Dehalococcoidia bacterium | reverse complement strand
TCCCGGATCAACCTCTAACCAGTGCACTTTGCCGTCTCTCGCACTCGCTCTGACCAAAGAGTAACTCACCAATTGGCAAAAGTCAATAAGCCGAATTGACTCAATAATTGTTACCGAAGACAGTATCGTTGCCTCATAAAAACTGCTACTGAAAGGGGGGTAACGATGAGGCGAGGCAACAAAAGGAAGTACACAGAGGCAGTGCGAGGGCGGTACCACCGCGCATCGAAGAAGGAGAGGGGCAGGATGTTGGGCGAATTCACCAAGGTAGTGCCTTGCCATCACAAGGCAGCGACTCGTCTACTGCGTCGAGGGTGTGTCAATTCAGGGGGAAGAGGAGACACGGGCAGCGTCGGTGGAGCTAGCCTATTTGCCTGCACTGCTGGCCTGTGTTACTATCTAGCCACTGACTTTGGAGAGGGATGTCACGATGGAGAAGAAAGGACTAGAATACGACCCAATATTCAAAATACCACCAGCATTACAGGGGAAACACGAGATATCGATGCGGGAGGTAACGGGGAATACCAAGCATGCTAATGATGTGCTGACCAAGGTGACCGCCAGGGGAACAAGTAACTACGAGACCCCTAAAGACGAGATGGCGGACTTACTCAAACGATATCTGCCTTTTCTGGACAAGGACCCGGGGAAGAAAAGGTGGGATATATTGGCCGGAGGTTCCATTATCGGTGGCATAACCAACTCACCTAACGTGCAGAGAATGGAATATTATAACTGGCCGCCGGCACCACCAAGGGTTGAACCTCAAGCGATGTTCTACCTGATAATTGATGTGCCGGATGAGACGCCCCACTTCTGGTACTGCCCGGAGACCAAAACTGCTTTGAGTATAAACTCATCCTATTATGGTGAAAAGAAAAGCCGTGGATTGGGCATTGGCATGGACATACTCCAGCCCATGGGCATCCACTCTATCCATGGTTCCTGCCTGGATATCGCTGGCAGAGGAGTGGTCATCATTGCCCCCACCGGCACGGGTAAATCAACGCTTTGTGCCATGCTCAAGGATGAGCCTGGGGCTCGCATCCATTCCGATGACTGGATCTACGTCATGTTCAGCTACGATGAGGAGGCCAGGCCCAGGCTGGCTATAGGTCGTTATTCGGAGCTGTGGTATTACATGAGGACAGATACAGCCCTAGCTCAGCCGGTGTTGAAAGAGATCTTCCCCAGGTGCCCGATAGAAAATGTGCCCGTGGATGACAGCGGGAATTATGTCTGGGATGCTTTTGAGAACTCTCGGGCCATGGTGAATCCTATGGACATGGTTAGCGGCGGCACAGCCATTGAGAAACAGAATAAACTGGCCAGGTTTACCTCGATAGAAAAGGTTATCTTCCTACGCCGAGAGGAGGGCTTCCCGGAAGCGGAGAGATTGACTCCAGAGAAAGCCGTCCAGATCCTTTATGAAGGGAAAATGCGCTACCTGTCGGGCAGCGGCAAGAGAGGAGTTGGCGTCGAGCGCTGGCTCAACCCCTATGTTTTGGTTAATAAAGAAAACCTCATTGAACATAAGGGCGAAAGGGCTCTACTGAATATCGATTTTCAAAACTACTACTTTGCCAATCTGTTTGCGGTGACCGGAGGCGCTTATTACTTGAATACAGCCAATAAGACACCGGCTGGAAGTCTTAAAGCCCTCAAGGAAATAGTAGCCGAGCCATCCTCGCTGGCCCTGCATTTCGACCCCGGAGTTTACCGAACCAAGCGAATAGAGGAAGCCCTGATGAGATGCGCCGAAGAGACGCCCGAAGAAGTGGTGGCCACGACCAAGAGATACATGGGTGCCATCTATTAGGGTTAACGATAGCGCGCTCCATGCCCCGAATGCTGCTGAGGCAGAATGACTTCACCAGACGGGATTTTGGACGTATTCACCCATCCAACAGCATTATGTTGGCAAAACGGGGTCATCGTCGCTTGCCATATCGCCACACTGAGTGTGATCCCACCATTTGGGGCGCGTTCTCCGGCCATTGGGAGCCTATCAGCAAAAGTCTTGGTATAATGTTGAAGGCAGAGGCAAAAAAGGTGAACCAGACCATAGATTTTCGAACTGCCATACGTAGAAGGATAAGCGTTCGGCATTACCAGAGAAGAGCAGTCCCAGACAATATATTGGAGCATGTAATGGCATCTGCAGGGGACTCTGTTGCCCTCGACGACACTATCCACGTTCGTTTCCATCTTGTAAATCAAGGTATGCTGATCGCCAGCCGATTGACGCTGTTAACCGGGACACGGATACTCTTTGGGTCAGCGCCGCACTTTATTGTCGCCACATCAGAGGAGAAGCCTCTGTTCATGCTGAATATGGGGTTTCGTATGGAACAGATGATACTCTGTGCCACACAGAGTGGTCTTGGCACCTGCTGGATTGGTGGTATGTTCAAGGAGAAGCGAATCAGCGATTTCATGGGACTGGAAAAGAGTGAGCGCATCGTGGCGCTGACTCCCATCGGCTATCCCGATACTACAATAATGGGTAGACTGGCGCATGACGCTATCGAGTTGGGGGCGATGAAATTTGGGTGGAGAAAGGCATTGCGAGAAATAGCCTTTGACGCTACTTGGGAGACGCCACTTCAGTCGGCGGATAGCGAACTGCTTGAGGCTTTGGAATGTGCCCGTCTAGCGCCATCCTGGGCCAACACTCAGCCGTGGCGCTTTCTGGCTTGCGAGAATGAAGTGATAGCGGTGGCCCAGGCAAAACGTAGGTATGGTAACATTCGCCAGGGCAAGCACTACTATTGCCTTGATGTTGGAATAGCTATGGCACACTTCTTCCTTTCAGCCAGAGAAATGGGATGGAACGGCAGGTGGGATGTAACCGGGTTTGACGCCGCGAGGGTCGCGATGGAGCATGGTGTTCCTGAGGGGCACGAGGTACTGGCAATATATAGAAAGACATGATTACCCAGTCTGACGCGAGGTAAAAACAAGAATTTTGAGAAGCCCTTTGCGCTGGCCTACTGAGGTGATGGTTCGAGCCTCCTGAAGTACTACTTGATTGCCATTGGGTCGGGCAGATATGGAATGAAAGGGCAGACTGTGCAGGGTAGCCTCTTCCAGGACATGGGCTATGTGGAAACGCGGGTGATCTGGCGTAGGGCGGACTTTGAAGACCATTTTCGTTACTTGAGGCGGTCTCGCTATGGCCATTA
>JBGOXA010000086.1:0-6813 GCA_041478915.1 Dehalococcoidia bacterium | reverse complement strand
TCCACAAGGTGCGCCAATTCGCCAAGAAACGGAAGCAACGATTAGGCGATGGTAGCTTGCGGTACGAAGAGCAATCCTAGGTGTCTTCAATATTAATGGATGAGTATGCCATTCGCGTCACAGGTGATGATTTTATTACGGCTTCTTCTGGGGCAAGAGGCCTGCCTACTCATGTCACAGGAGGGGGTTGCTTACTTGCCATCACTTCATCGTGTCATGCATATAGATGGTGGCAATGCTGGCCGGCTGAGGGTTCACCTCAACATTGATGCAGGCGGGAAGGCCTGAAGCAAAGGCCCTGGCCAGAGCTGGCCTGATGTCTCCGATCTTGTCCACATATTCGCCATATCCCCCGAGTGCTTCCACCATCTTGTCGTAGCGCTGGCGCGGCTTGAGCAGCATGCCCTTACAGCGGTCCTCGCCGTAGTCTATCTTCTGCCAGTGCTTTACCATACCCCACCCGCTGTCATTAGATATCACACCTACTACGGGCAGATTATGGCGCACATAAGTATCGAATTCCATCCCATTCAGGCCAAAGGTTCCGTCGCCGAAATAGCCGAGCACCTGCCGATTCCTGTTGGCTAACTTGGCCGCCAGAGCAAATCCAGTACCGGATCCCAGACAGCCCAACGGGCCAGTGCCCAACACCTGTCCCATGTACTTCGCTTTGAAGTAAGGCGCGAACCATCCCCCGGCCCCATCTCCCCCATCCACCACCACTACAGCATCCCTATCCAGGAATTCCGTGACCTCCTTTGCCAGGCGGGCTGGATGAATCGGTTGCGCATCACAGCAGTAGGCCTGAGCGGCCCCCTCTTCCATCATTTTGGCCAGTGAGTTCAGTTGGCTAACCCATCCTGAATGGCTCACCATCCTCTTTGTCCTTTTGATCTCCCCAATCATCTGCTTCAAGACCGTCTTGGGGCTTCCCACGATGCCAATATCGGCACCCCGATTGTACCCAACAACGGCACCGTCGACGTTCACCTGGATGGACTTGGCTTCGGTGTCGAAAAGCGGTGCGCGGCCGTAACCCTGCAGGAAATCGAACTTCAGTCCCAAAGCGAGAATCACATCCGCCATGGCGGTACCCCCTTGGGGCACTACGAGAGGATGATCCTGTGGCACAGCGCCGCAGGCAAGTTCAGCCATTTGCACCGGAATCTCAGTGAGCTCCACAAAGTCCCTGAGTTCCTGGTCAGCCCTGGCCCAAAAGAGCCCGTTTCCGGCCATGACTATGGGGCGCTCTGCTTTCATCAGCAGTTCCACTGCTTCGCTGATGCGAGAGGGGCTTCCTCCACCATCAGCCTCGGAGTAGGAGTTCTCTGGGAACTCCACCATACCTTCATCCACAGTGGAGAGAAGGATATCAACAGGACACTCCAGATAGACGGGGCCTGGTGTCCCGCTCCGTGCCAAGCGGAAGGCAATGCTCACGTACTCCGGTATCCTTCTCGCTTCATAAATGGCCTTGGCCCATTTGGTTATGGGCTCCATGAGACGCACCTGGTCAATGTCCTGAAGCGCTCCTCTATCAAAGTCCCGGAGTGAAGGCCGGCCTCCAAACTCGATCATGGGGATGCCTGCAGTGAAGGCCTCGGCCACTCCACTCACTGAGTCAGTGACCCCCGGACCAGCTGTCACCACCGCCACCCCTGGTTCTCCTGTAGCCCGAGCCCAGCCCGCGGCTGCATGAGCCGCTACCTGCTCGTGGCGAACGTCAATAATCTCGACTCCCTCCGTTATGCAAGCGTTATAGATGGGGTTGATATGGCCGCCACAGAGGCTAAAGATATACTTGACGCCCTCTCTCCTTAGCGCTTTTGCAAAGAGATCTCCTCCACATACCTTCGCCATTGCTGACACCTCCTACTCAAGACTTCCTTGTTTATTTAAGACTCACTATAGTTTTTTCAAATTTCAGCCGTCATTACCCATTCGGAGCGTAGACAACTGCACAGCACCTGAATAGGTACCGTAACAGACGGTCATGCCGGCTGTACCAACACCTTGATTTCAGAATCGGCCGTTGCCAAATCCTGGAATGCCTGGGGCACCTTTTCGAGAGGTATTACGTTGGAGATCATGCCCTCGACCGTGATCTTACGCTGCCTGAACAGTTCTATCGCATGGCCAAACTCATCCAGATAGGAATAGGACCCTCTGACCTGCACCTCTTTCCACATCCAGAGTTCTGGGACCCCCTGTCTCTTCGGTATTTGGGACTCGAATATCAACTCGATCCTTCCCGACGACCTGGAGCACTGTGACTATGCTGGAGACAACAATCTAAGAGGACTGTTATGCCGGGTCTATCCAGCCAAGGACTCCTAGACGAGGGAAATGCCATCAGACACGGCAATTCTCCGTTGTCGCTCTGTGCTGCGCCTTCTCAGGCTCTCGGCCTGATTAGGGAGGCAGCTCTATGTCGCCAACAAAAGTGGGACGGTCTGTGTCCCGGAACATATTCCCGTTGGCCTCACAGTGTCGGAGAGCAAGAAGAAGCAACTAAGATCGCCTCTTTCTCACCGCTTCCACTATCCTTGGCAGAGTCGCTCCAGTTTTCCCTTGGATCAAATAGTCTGAGATTCCTTCATGGGTCAAAGGTGTAGGCTCAGCATTGACCTCAATTATGGTCACGGCGGGCTTACGTTCTGCGGCAAAAAGTCCCGAACCGGTGCGTCTCTCGCTGTCAATTCTTTTTTCCTTCGCTATCCTAGGCAACTGAGCAAACGGGTAGACCACTGCGGAAGTCCCGCATATAAACATCAGGTCGCACTTCCAGGCAGCTTCCAGACTATCATGGGCAACATCAGAGGGAATGGGTTCCATGAAATAAACGCCGTCACTTTTCAGAACCCCTTTGCACTTGCCACAGCGAGGAGGTAGCTGGTTCTCCCTCTCCAGTTTTTCTAAATCATAGTCATCCTGAGGAAACCTTGAACCACAGGACATGCACCTCAGTTTCCAAAGGCCACCGTGATACTCAATGACATTTTGACTGCCAGCCTTTTGATGAAGGCCATCAACATTCTGTGTGATTGTTAGCTTTATGATGCCCATCTTCTCCAAGTTAGCCAGGGCATAATGACCAGGATTGGGACTAGCCTTCCCCATCTCCTCCATGAACAGGCTATAGAGACCGGTAGGGTTCAACCTCTTCTCCCAGTGGGTCTTCGGGTCTTGCCGAAGATCATCATAGGCCCGATAGGCTTCCATTTCCGTTTCCGGGTTCTTTGTCCAAATGCCGTCAGGTCCCCGGAAGTCAGGTATGCCTGATTCGGTTGACATTCCTGCCCCAGTCAAAGCTATAGCGTAGCTGGAGACGATCAAGTCTTTGGCTGCTCTTTCAATCAGCTCTTCCATGCTGTTCCACCTCGTACTCTGAGATCCGAATGTTTTCCTTGAGATGAGCTGCTAGGAAAGCAAGTCCTTTTGGTCAGGCTGATTTTACAACTGGCATCAATGTGGCGCAAGGTATCCTCATTTTGGTGCGTCACACAGCGTTACTGCCAACAAGCCGAGGGCAACGATCTAGTGTAGTGTCTCTGAAAAGACTTAACAACAAAGCTACCCGTGTCATTCCTGCGAAAGCAGGAATCCAGAAGGTACGTACGGTAGATTCCGTGTCAAGCACGGAATGACATATTGTATGGTTATTACGAGGACACTACACTAGCGCATTGTGCAATGCCAGTTAGGGCTGATCTCTATCCAAACGCGAACACCACCTTGATAACCATATCTGGAGTTCTGTCTATTGAACAGGTTGGGGACCGTTCTCGGCAACTCTTCTGTCTTCACTCGGTCACCAGAGGCAACCAATCGGGGGTCACCCTCACCAGCGTCTGCTCATCGGCACTCCATTCGTGTATCAACACGTCATGTATGGCCGTGCGGTCAGTCTCAGTGAAGTACCATCTCGGGTGGCCATCGAACTGCACCTCGAAGTTTACAGCCGTGTTATACAAGGCTTGGCCACTAAAATTCTCGGCCCCCGCTTGTTCCACTGCCTGCCGGATCATCTCCATGAGAATATTCTGAGTGATAAATCCACCCCCATAGCCTGAGCCGGCCAGAATCATGTCCTCAGCTTGACCCGGGCGCCACTGCTGGAGAAGCTCGCGGGCCAGATCGATGCGTTCATTTGATACATCCCACCATTGTAACTGCCCGTCCGTGGTCAAGAATCCATCAAGGTTTTCCCAGCCCACGAGGTTCACGTAGAAACCTTTGTAAGCAGCGGCGGTTGAATCAGCGATAAACGTCGGGTAGTACCCCTTATCATGAAAGGCCCTGATGATAAAGGCTGCTGGGTGGCCAAAGGGAACAAGGATGTCCGCTTCTTTTGACTTGTTCACCTCACCAGAAAAGTTCGTTGTTCCCACAGGAGTCTTGTTAGCTCCGATCCATTCGAACTTGTCCGAGTTAGCCTGGCAGTATGCTCTGACCCCCTTTTCTAAGTCTATCGTCGCGGGTTGATCCCAACCGACGACGCCAACCTTGGGCACCCTTCCTTCCGCGACATAGTTCCAGCGATTCTCGCTGATCCACTTCAGGACGGTGTTTACCTGATCACCAAAGCGACAAGCAATGGCGAACACCCATCCCGGAGGGTCGGTAATATCCTGGGTAGTGCCCGTTGTAATGACCAGCGTCTTGTCACGCTCGGCAAAGGGCTTTAGCGTTTCTGCCGTCAAGAACAAAGTACCCACAATAACCTCTGCACCCTTCCCTTTACACCAGTAGTAGCCTGGTAGATCCCTGGACGGGTTGTAGGCGTTGTCATAAGTGACCAGCTTTAGTTTCACGCCAGGGATAAGGCCTTCTTCATTGTAGTACCTGACCAAATCCACTAGTGCATAGTGGACAGGAATGAGCGCTTGTGAAGCCGGCCCGGTAAGGTCTGTGATCTCACCTAGAGTGATGGTCACCCCTTTCCCATCTCCACCGCCACAACCAAAGGAAAGTGGCACCAATAGAGCCAGAACCAAAAGAAAAGCCACAGCCATTTTACACTTGCACTTCATTTCAGCCCCCCTTTCATTTGCTTTTTTGCCTGGGACTTCCTATATTAATCATCGATAGAGTAATATTCGCATGAAGCACCTTTTGTGGGTTGAGTATAACATACCCCTCCCCTGGCTGTCAAGTGCCTTCCGGAACGTCATAGGCAGACGCCGGGCGTCCATGCGCTCCGGTAACACCGAATCCCCCCGTTTGGGATGCATCCCCAGCTAGTCAAGATAGCATGTCAGACGTGTTGAACATTAGGGCGTTTTGTTCACTTGCTGCCCTTGCCATGATACGCACCTTGACGCGATAATGGACTGGGCATACTGGTAGGCCTTTGATCGGTTGGACAAGTGATGAAAGGTGCTGTGAAGAAGTGAAGCTTGTCACGCTCGTAGCTCTCCTCCTGTTTCTGGTCGGGTGCGCTCTTGGCAGTGAGGCGTGCAGAGCGCCTTCCTCCCCCGATTCCATGGCCTCATACGATCCCAAACGGATGGGGAAGTTCAGTAACCCACAAGAAGTGCAGATTATCGGCTACGATGGCGATGCGATGGAACCCTTTATCACCAGAGATGGACGGTATCTACTGTTCAACAGCTCCAATGAGCCGGGAGTTGACACGGATCTCTACTATGCCGAAAAGATCGAAGATAATGTCTTCCAGTTCATGGGAGAGATCCGGGGGGCCAATGCGACAGACATCCTCGACGCCACTCCCTCCATGGACCGTGAAGGTAATTTCTACTTTGTCTCTGTGAGGAGTTACCTGTCAGATTATCAAAGCCTCTACCGTGGTATCTTTAGGGATGGCACGGTAACGGATGTCGAGGCCATTCCGGGGAATCTCTCGCTCGGGACGCTCGGGTGGATCAACATGGACGTGGAGGTCACCCCGGACGGCGAGACGCTCTACTTTGCCAGTGCCGACTTCTCGGAGCGGCCCGAAGGGATGCCGCCGCGCTCATCCGACATCCGGATGGCCCAGAGGAAAGACGGGCAATTCGTCGTGACTGAGAACTCGGATTTTATCCTTCAGAACATTAACACCCCCGAGGGCCTGGAGTACGGCGTCTCGATCCCCGGCGACGGGTTGGAGATTTTCTTCACCAGGACCAGCCTGGGCCCGTGCGGCTACCAGATGAGAATGTGCAGGGCTGTCAGGGATAGCGACTCTGAAACCTTTGGCAGACCTGAGATCATTGACGCCGTTCTAGGAGGCGATGCCTGCGCCTTTGCCGAGGCGCCCTCAGTGACGAGTGACGGCAGAGTCCTCTATTACACTGCCAGGCAAGGCTCAAGGTACCGGATATGTATGGTGTCTAGGGAAGAAGAAGCCTCAGCCTGATTAAGCTCACATTCGTAGGAGGCTACCGTATCATCTATCCGTTACGAGACCTCCTCAGCTTCAACACCCGGCAGTAGACTGCCAGCATGAAATGACCAGCAAATAGGACCAAGCAAATCCCAAAACGCGGGCCTGACCAAACGCGGCGCCGAATTTACCCCCGTGTCAGCCCCACAGACCAGAGGCCTGCCACTTTTGTCGCTGGTTGCTACGTTTTTTCCAATGAGATAGCCGAATATTGGGTCACACTTCGTCATTTTTGTCCCAATCGCCGATTTAGGGGTTCCAAAACTGGTTGACCGCCAGGGGAGGGGTATGTTATGCTCAACCGACAAAAGGTGGTTCATGCTAATACTACTGGATCGGGGATTAATATAGGAAATCCCAGGCGAAAAAGTAAATAAAGCGGAGGATTGACAATGAAGTGCAAGTGTAAAATGGCCGTGGTTTTT
>JBGOXA010000285.1:0-3012 GCA_041478915.1 Dehalococcoidia bacterium | reverse complement strand
ATAAAGGAGCATCTTATCGCCGAGCGCATTCGTTTCATCAAGCAAAAAGGGGCCGTCTGTGCTGCTTCGGTTACTCCAGCCAATACTAAGAAGTTCGCACCTATTATGGCTGAGGCAGGGGCAGATGTACTAGTTGTTCAATCCACGGTGACCACTACCCGCCACTTCTCTAAGAGCCTCCGCGGCCTCATCTTCTCAGAGTTATGCCAATCCGTATCTATACCTGTTGTAGTGGGGAACTGTGTCAGCTACAGCGCTACCTTGGAGCTAATGAGGGAAGGCGTCTCCGGCATTCTCGTCGGCGTTGGGCCGGGGGCAACCTGCACCACCAGGCAGGTTCTGGGTATAGGCGTCCCTCAGGTGACTGCTACCATGGACTGCGCCGCTGCTAGAGATGATTACTTTCAGGAAACAGGCAGATATGTCAGTCTGATTACCGACGGGGGCATTCACTCCGGAAGCGACTTGTGCAAGGCCTTCGCGGCCGGTGCTGATGCAGTAATGCTGGGCGCTATCCTGGCCCAGGCCGAAGAGGCACCAGGCAAGGGCTACCAGTGGGGTATGGCGAGCCCTCATCCAGCTCTGCCCCGAGGCAAACGAATCAGAGTGGATACTACTGCACCCTTAGAGAAAATCATTTTCGGCCCTTCAGCAGTGAGTGACGGAACTCAAAACCTGGTGGGCGCGCTGCGTACTGCTATGGGTGTTTGTGGTGCTGCTACCATCGCCCAGATGCACCAGGTGGAAATGGTAATCGCGCCAGCAATAAAGACGGAAGGCAAGTCTTGGCAAGTTCAACAAGCCTACTGTCAATAGCCGACCTGAGTACGGATGATATCTGGGGCCTTATTGAGAAGGCTGTTAGCCTGAAGCAAGAGACAAGCAGACCATACCTCAAGGGAAAGGCCCTGGCTCTGCTCTTCGAAAAACCTTCCCTTCGTACCCGGGTAAGCTTTGACGTGGCCATGTGGCAGCTAGGGGGACATGCCATCTACCTTTCCCCGGAGGAAGTCGGCCTGGGAAGGCGAGAAAGGGTGCCCGACGTGGCTCGGACCCTGAGTCGCTACGTGAGCGGCATTGCGGCGCGGACTTACTCCCACCAAACTCTAGAGTTGCTTGCTCAGTATGCTGACGTGCCAGTGATCAATGCCCTTTCTGACCATGAACACCCTTGTCAGGCACTGGGTGATCTGCTCACCATTTTCGAGAAAAAGGGAATACTCAAAGGCTTGAATCTGGCCTTTATCGGCGATGGCAATAACGTAGCTAGGAGCTTGCTTTTAGCCACTGCCTTGGTAGGTATGCACTTTTTCATCGCTTCCCCGCCAGCCTATGAGCTGTCGAGGACAATCCTGCAACAAGCTAAGGACTTTGCTTCGCGGAGCGACGCTAATATATGCCTGACCGAACATCCCCGCTTGGCCGTTATGGACGCGGATGTCGTCTACACCGATGTATGGACCAGCATGGGACAGGAAGCTGAAGCAGAGGCTCGCCGTGTTACCTTCGCCCCCTATCAGGTGGACGACCAACTATTATCGTTGGCCAAAAGCAATGCCCTGCTGATGCACCCGCTACCGGCCCATCATGGCGAGGAGATCGCTGAGGGTCTTCTGGATCACCCTCAGTCTGTAGTGTTCGATCAGGCGGAGAACCGACTCCATATCCAAAAGGCGGTTCTGTTAAGGGTGCTCCGTGGCTAAATGAAGCAACGCGGATGTTGGGGGAGACTATGAACAGATCTGTCGTGGCCATTGTCGGCAGGCCCAACGTAGGCAAATCCACCCTATTCAATCGCCTCCTCGGTGAGAGAAGGGCTATTGTCGAAGATCTGCCAGGAACCACCCGGGACAGAATCTCCGCCGATATCTCGTGGGAAGGGCATGAGTTTACGCTGGTAGATTCTGGGGGGCTGGAAGCAAGGCCAGACTCCGGCATTAAACAAAAGGTGAAAGAGCAGGTGGAGGCAGCCATAGCTGAAGCTGATTTGATCCTTTTCCTGGTAGATGCTCGGGAAGGAATAATGCCCGGCGACGAGGAAGTAGCTGACATATTGCGTCGCTCACAGAAACCGTTACTACTGGTAGCGAACAAGGTGGATAACGACAGACAAGAAAGCGAACTATTCCAGTTCTACAGGTTGGGTATGGGCGAACCTATGCCTGTCAGTGCCTATCATGGCAGAGGGATTGACGAATTACTGGGAAAAGCCACTGCGTGTTTGCCGCTTGCCCCCCTTGCTTCTGCTGAGCCAGAAATGATGAAAGTTGCCATTGTGGGGCGGCCTAACGTAGGAAAATCGCTACTGGTGAACACCCTCTTGGGGGAAGAGCGGCTTATTGTTGATGATACTCCTGGAACAACCCGCGACTCAGTGGATACGGTTTTGCGCTGTGATGGCGAGAGCATAGTCCTTATTGATACAGCAGGGATAAGGCGGCGTGGTCGGATTCAGCCTGGCATCGAACGGTACAGCCTGGAACGCGCCGGGCGCGCCATTGAGCGCGCTGATGTTGCCGTGCTGCTTATCGATGCCGTTGAGGGCCTCACCGCCCAAGACACCCACATTCTGGGCTACATTCAGAAGGCCTACAGGGGAGCAATACTGGCAGTCAACAAGTGGGACCTTGCAGAAGTGAAGGACGTGAATCTGTGGACAGATGTGGTAAAGCAAAGAACCAGGTTCATGTCTTACGTACAGACCCTGTTCATCTCTGCCAAAACTGGATACGGTGTGGCAGATGTCCTGCCTACAGCCAGGAGGGTCTATGAAGAGAGAGTTAAACGTATTCCTGCCGCCTCGCTGGATAAGGTGATTAGAGAAGCAGTGGCAGCACATGTCCCTCCGAAGAAAGGTACCAGGAAGCTGAGAGTCATCGGAGCAACACAAACGGGGATAAGTCCACCCACCTTCGCCTTTTCTGTTAATGATGCTTCATTGGTCCATTTCTCCTATCAACGCTATCTGGAGAACAAGTTGCGCCGGGCCTTCGGTTTCCAGGGTAACCCCCT
>JBGOXA010000255.1:0-3267 GCA_041478915.1 Dehalococcoidia bacterium | reverse complement strand
TCCCCTGCCGGGGGATTGAACTATCTTGCTGTTATTGACCGTCAAGGGAAGAGACGATCTCAACTCTCAGTACACCAGGATAGAGCACAACATCTCCCTCCTGGATGCCGTCGTAAGCGAGGACGCGCATCCCTTCCCGCATCACGACAGGTGGGAAGTGCCAGGGGTTGGCAGCAAACTTCTGCTTGAGCACCAACACATGGGCCTCCCAATAGTGCCGGCTGCCTCCGGATATACAGCGCCAGCCAGCACCACGCTGCCTGCTGTCCAGGCACGGATCATACATTGTTTCTGCCCCGCAGATTGGGCACGCTGCTGGCGCTACTGGATAATAACCAGGGGGCGGATCAGGAGTATGTTCACCACCCGCCTTCAGGTAGGCTGCGACAGCGGCCACCGCAGGACAGCTGGCACCACGGTAACAGGTACAGCGCTTCTCTTTGCTGACCCGGTGGGTCATAGTGCGCAAACTGGCTTCGAGGTCATCCGAGTTGCTAAAATCAACGCTGTAGAAGTACCCTGTTATGGTCACCACCGCTGTGGCCATTAGCTCATCTTGCGGTGATTTTGTCTTGCATTCCCTGAGCAGGCTCATACTTCACCTCGCTTTCTAACTCAGGTTGTAAGTACCGGGATCTCAATCCGCACTGGCTTACCGCTGGGTTTACTACTACGGGCGAAACCTGTCGGGTTCTTACAGGCAACTTCTTGACCTGTGAGACCCTACCGGAGATTCTCAAAGGAATGCTAGTTGATAAGGTTTCGACCTATTCAGTTGTCAAGATCAAAAGGGGAAGCTGTGTACAGATTGGTACAATAACTGCCTGGATTTGCAGTTATTGGTATTAGAAGGGGATGTCTTCGTCGATCAATTCGGCTAATTTCGCCGGGGTAGCTCCTGATTCTTGTTCCTCGGACTCTTCAGTTGCGTGCCCATCCAGGTAGATGATCTCGCGGGCGGTAACTTCGTAGGAAGCTGCCGGTGAGCCATCTCGTCTTTCCCAAATTCGTGGGCTACCAGTTTCTGGATCAGGGTTCAAGCGGCCCCTGACCATTACCTGACCTCCCCGCTCCAGATACTGATTGGCGTTCTCAGCCTGCCTTTCCCAGGCACTGACCTGGAACCAAACGGTTTCTTTGATTAACTCCCCTTGTACATCCCGGTAACGCCGGTTGGCGGCGACAGGGAAGCTGGCTACTGCCACCCCGGCTGATGTATAGTGCATCTCGGGGTCGCGCCCAAGGTGACCGATGATGGTAATCTCTTGGTAAGACATGGGTAATACTCCTTTCGGTTTTTGAGATTATGTATTCGATGATTGTTCTAGGATCAGGCGGCTTTCTCGGCCTGGCTGAGGAGGAAACGAGCTGCTTCTTTTACCAGTTCCCGAGCAGGATCACCGTTAGCGTTGAACTGCTCGCCAGAGAGGTAGGCTATCATCCGCTCTCCATTGGTCTGTCCAATGACCTGTCCAAGGGGCATACCTGCCCAATGGGGGTTCTGGGTAGAACCAACTGGGCAGAGAACGGCAGCAGCTTGTTCGACGGTCATCCCATTCTGCTCAGTTTTTGACTTTGGCGCACCTGACTGTCTTCGCTCGTGCACGTTATCGTTGTGCCCATTGCCCTTACCCTGCAGACCTCCATCCTTTTTAGTGATGCCGGTTCCCGCGGTTTTAGCAGTTTCCTTATCATATAGCGATAAACCGAACTGGTCCCCCAAATGTCTAAAGCAGCGTTTCAGGCAATCGGTTGCTGCACCGCTCAAAGCAGTATCGAGCGCATCAGGTGCGTCTCCAGTAAAGGCCAGCCGACCAACGTCAGCATGGGTGTAGCTCTTGCCATCAAGCTCCACACTCACCCTACCAGTCAGGTAGACAATACCCGCCCGATGGGTTCGCTGCTGGCCGGTTTGCTGGTCCAGAACAGGCACACGCTCACGTTTTTGGCGATCCCAGGTAGTAATAGCCTGCTCCCAAAACATCACTCTGGGCTCGCTGACCAGCTCGAACGACCATCGATAGCCGAAGATCTCATTGGCGGTTTGAATGACATCAAAACCTTCAAGGTATGGGACGCTGTCCTCACCGGAGGACTGCCTCCGCTTCACCCTTCGCATGTCCAGGGGTTGGGACAGCCGATTGATGATTTCCGTTGTTTCTGCCATATTTCCTCGCTTTCTGTTAGATTTTGTTTTATCTGTTATGTTGAACAACTTAGTCTTAGGACTTATCGTGCATATTGCCTCCTTTCATTGGAATTGAGGATGGATACAAATTGCTTCATACGTGCAGATGCCAGCCAGAGGCTGGTCCTCTGTATTCGGTCGTTGAAACTTGGTTCAGACGACACACCCCAGGGCTTGATCATTCTTAATCAAGCTCTCGCGTGTGCCGTTAAAATCACGCTAGAGAAGGTTTTTTCAGTATCGCTATATTAAGCAGGCTTTTGACCTACCCGATTGTAAAGTTCGACTTATGTGGTTTGTAAAGGAATGATGTCTCGTTGGTCCACTTTTACGTCATAGCATCGTAATCATTTACGATGGGGGCTACGCGGCTCTCCTTCTCAGGTTTCTTATCGGCTTTTCTTTTGTGAGGCATCACTGGACGTCCAGCCACCTTCGCCGCGGATTCATAAGCTTCAGCCTTACTGTCAACAAGGCTGATCCGATTGGCTAGTACGTACGCAGTGGGTCGTGATACGATAATGTTCTCCAATTCAGGTGCCAACTCGACATTCAAGTGTGCTTTCTGAAGCACGCGTCCCAATGGTTCAAGTATATCCTTACCCCGCACTTCTCCATTGATTCGAACTAGGTCGCCTTGTTGCATCTCTGGCAGTGCCTCCACTTGCGGTTCTACCCGTATCGTGACATAATCTGAATGGATAATTTCTCCTTCGCGTCTAGGCCGATGGTTGGCGATGCGCAGGAATTCATCTCCTTTGTATTGCCAGCGGCTGACGATAAAACCTTCGAGAGTTACTTGATTGACCATTTTCCCTTCTCCTTTCATTGTTCCAGTTGAAAAAAAGAAACGCCACACATCCAGCAGATTGCTGCTCACGTGTGACGTATCTATCAAACGATTTGTATTCAGTTTTCTGAAAGTTTATGAATTTGTTTTCTCTTTCACCTCATTCCAGTGGAATTCGCTGAGCTCATGGGTTGCTTTGCATGCGCGCTCTGGCATAGCCGGTGACGCTGTAACTGCCTCGATGCTGTAGAAATCCCGGAAGGAGCGAAGATAGGTCCGCCGTAACTGT
>JBGOXA010000252.1:0-3288 GCA_041478915.1 Dehalococcoidia bacterium | reverse complement strand
GCCAGATCCCCGGGCATCGTATGGACGATGATTAACACTATAGGTTTTGATAAACAGTGTGAAGTCACCTTCAACGATGGAAGGGTGGGAAACGGAGACATTCTAGGGAAACGTGGTCATGGCTGGTACATTGTGACCCGGGCTTTAGAACGGGCAGCGGTTGGAAGATGTGCTGATATGGTGGGCAGCGCTGCTGCTGCTTTGGAGATGAGCACTAGTTATGCTAGGGAAAGGTTGCAGTTTGGTCGCCCGATAGGCAGTTTTCAAGCCATTCAGCATTACTGTGCCAACATGGCGGTGGACGTGGAGGCTTCAAGGCTAATCACCTACCAGGCAGCTTGGCGAATCAGCAGAGGTCTTCCCAGCGCCATGGACGTCTCTATAGCCAAGCACTGGGTCAATGAAGCCTGCCAGCGAGTCACTATTCTGGGGCATCAGATCCACGGGGGCCTTGGCTTCTGTGATGACCATGATATGCATTTGTTCCACAGAAGGACGAGGGCAGGTAGTCTCCTTTTTGGCGATACCACCTTTCATCAGAAAGCAGTTGCACGCGAACTACTGACAGAGGAAGTGTTCTTCCCAGAATTGTAAAATATGTGCCAGATTGCGTTAGTTCTCAAGAGGCTCAGTTGTTGAAGGCTCGTGACTGTAGTGGTCCAGGGCGATGATTATGACACATGAACAAAGTCCATCTGGGCGTATGGTACTATCGTGAGAAGCCGCTCATGACTGACCGCCGAGAGGCAACTTGGGATCAGCCACCAGAGTCAGAGTCTTACTCTTCTCTGCAGTACGCACCCTAGATTACCTCGCCTTTACTTCAGTTCCCGTATAGAGGTCGAGTAGGTTCTCTTGTATTTTGGTGTGATTCCATTGTTCAAGATTGTTCTGAATCAGATTCGGGCTTCTTAGTTAAGGGAGTTGCGAAAGGCCAGTTTTTAAGGGAACAAAATCTGGCAAGGAATGTCGATGACTGAAGACTAGGGATTGGGAGAAGTAGGTTGCCCCGGAGGAAGCAAAAGTATCGTCGCGTCCCTCAAGTGCCGCTTCACAGCTTTAGTCTTCTGGCCTACCACATCACAGTGGGCAGAGTTGTTATTCGTGGGAGTGTATTCTATGTCTTGGTTCTCCCTGTAGCATAACCCAGCTGTGATGGAAGCTACACCGGCTCCAGGAACGGCCTTAGCCGTCTCTTCGGCAGATGAGAGTATCGCCCAATTCACTGACATGCGATCTGGTGTCGAGGGGTGATTATCGAAGGCCCAACTCTGTACTTGTTACTTTTCGAAGTCAAACCAGTTCGGAAGGATCATCCTCAGAAACTGTTCGTCCTCTTGAAAGACCAAAACCTAGCCTCACTCGCTAATGATCTGAAAGAGGCTCTCCAATTCCTGTGAGCCTTTAACAACATCCTCAGTTTCCTCTTCTCCTCCCTCTGGCTTCGGCACGACCAAAAGGTACGACATATCCCCAGCTGGTGATACCTCTAGCAGAAGTTCCTTGCCTGATTCCAGTTTCCACTCTAAGCCAACACCACCGCCCAAGGTAGGTGACACAAAAGGTAAAGGTACAGGAAGTCCCAATTCTTCATGTGAAATGAGCTGTAGGAGGATTGATCTAGTCTTCTGAATAGTTTTGGGACTAATGGGGGGAGCACCATAGCCATCCCACCCATCAGGAAGCTGTTTCAATTGATTCAGTCGTTGCTCCAAACTTGCGGGCAAGCGCCGCGAAGCTGTTGCATGCGACCAAAAGACTATGGGTAGTGTAAGGTTCTGCAAACTAACCACAGGGTTATTACAGATAAAATTCGTAATAGTGAAATTCGCAATAGTCAATGGCAGCGCTGCTGGAGGCTTGAAGTAGGCAATCCAGCACCCTTGCTTAGCTTGCTCTTCCTCTGCTGGTGGCGTAGCCTCCTCTGGCTGAATTATGAAAGCTGCATAATCATCGGCGATTAACCATGCAGGCCGATACTCACCCAATACCGTCAAGCCCTGCCACATCTCTTCCTCAAAACTCAAACGGAAATTCATTGTGCTGGGCTTTGACGGGTCTAGGTGATACAACTTCCAGCGACCACCCTCTTTCGGGCCCGAAGTGGTTTGAACCTTTTCAGGTTCAGTACCTATAACAGCGGTTGGACTTCCCATGTCTTTTACAATCCCAGATCATCTAAGAACTTCAAGAAGGCGTCAAATTGTACCTTCAGTTCGTCGCGGAGCTGCTGCTCATCAGGCAATTCACCTATCTCCTCGCTGGCGTTAAAATCGATACTGATTATTCCGTTCTCGCCAGGCTCCAACTTGATGTTCCAAGTCTTGGGCTTGGATTCCATCCTTAGCTGCGCTACTCCTCCTGTTAGTGTCTTCCCTGTCTTTTCGGAGATTTTAGAAGTGAGGATGTTCTCAAGTATCCACCCGTTAGGTTCAACACAAGGCACTGTAATTAGAAAATTAACGCCATAGGCGGTAACCTTAGAAGCAGAAGTTCGGACAAAGAAATGTAAAACAGTGGGAATCTTACTTTGTGAAACGTCTGGTCTTCCGCTCAGATCACGGATATTGATCTTGTTTCCACCTGCTACTGCTTCAATCTGATCTCGGTGGCTACCAAACAGCAGCCCCTCAAATTGACCGACTGAAATCGGCCCAGTCAAGACTTGCTCCAATTCTTTAGGGGTCAGCGGTACGGCTTCCTTCGGCGGAACTGTGAGCACAGCGATAGTGCTCATGATTATGTTTATCTTATTTCGGTCAACCAGACAGCACCTCCGGACAAATGGATAGCGAAAGAATTAACCATAGGACGTCAAAAGGACGTCAAACCCCTACAGGGTAACTCGGTTAGATACGATTTGGCTCCCTCTCCCCTCATCCTCAGTTTATCACACTACCACCGAGAGTCAAGCCTGCAAAGCCGTGTCACTATCGTGCCGTAGCTTTGCCCACTCATTGGCGGATGCAGCCTTAGCCTGAACGACCAACACGGCTAGAAGGCCATGCAGCCGGATCTTGGCTAACCCTCTCACCTTATTTAGGATAACCACAGGATAAAATGGATTACACCTTATTGCAAGAGAACCGTCGAGTACAGGTGCTTGATGGCTAGAAGGATAGTGTTAGCATTTGCCCAAACGGTGATGGCTGGCAAGGTTTTGACTCGAGAAGGTGCGGCGGGATTAGAATACATTCTCATCCTGGAGGGTGAGGCAAGGGTTGAAAAAGACGGGGAAGTCATCAACCGCCTTTCTGCAAATGATTTCTTTGGCGAAATAGCCTTGAT
>JBGOXA010000166.1:0-4709 GCA_041478915.1 Dehalococcoidia bacterium | reverse complement strand
CACCTTTCCCATCTAGTCTAGAAGGCTTCATTGACCTTAGCCAGTGATGATGTCCTGAAATCCGGGACTCTCCCCAAAGCACTGGCTTTCTGCGCTCCAGTGATTCAGTCTCGTGTGGCTACTGGAGCCTTCTGGGAAACCGCAATGATGTTCTCGTGATATCGCTGCCCGTTCCAGAGTTGGATGCTGAAGAGTCCAGCCAAAGCAATTGACAGATATGATATACTTCGATATGATCTCGCTATCGAAGGCGGTTGTGCCACAGCACGTCAGACTTAGCCTGGTACCCCTTCGATTCACACATTGTTGGGGAGGGCAGCCATGAAGATCAGCGCGCGCAATGTTTTGAAAGGCAAGGTCAAGCAGGTAAAGCACGGTGCAATCAACACAGAGGTGATTGTAGGACTCCCCGGTGGCACTGAAATAGTATCGGTGATCACTAAGGAATCTGCTGAACATCTGGAGTTGGCCAAGGGCAAAGAAGTCTACGCGGTCATCAAGGCCTCGAATGTTATGATTGCAGTCGAATAGCTGGCCGGGCACGGATATGAGTAGTCTGTTGTCGCAGAGTCAGCCGTCGACCTATCTACCCGAAAACGTGCCCGTCCGAAGCCCCGAGCGCAATCCATGCGCTCGCATCCTCGGACAGCTTCAATAACTCGAAGGCCTGCCGGGTGGCTCATGAGGCGAATTCGGGAGGCACTCTAACCGTCACCTGTATTAGAGCCCCTCAACAGCATCAGTTGTGGATTTAGAAATCAGATGGTCCCAAACCGTCATTTTACCTGGGATGGCCAAGGAATCAGAGGGTTCAAGAATTCCATCCTAGCCGATTTGTTGAAAAACTTAGATTCATTATGGAGCTGGCGAGACTCGAACTCGCGACCTTCTGACTGCCAGTCAGACGCTCTCCCTCTGAGCCACAGCCCCAAGCCACAGTTAATGTACCAGAAAACGGCCATCGACACAAGAAGCTGGGACGTCCGTATCCCACGTCATTTGCGGAACTCGTTCGTGTTGAGTATAATCTTCTCCTGGTATGACCGATAAAGCTCTAAGCGGTCTCAAAGTACTGGAATGGGCTGATTTTATTGCTGGACCCTATTGTGGCAAACTCCTCGCCGACCTGGGCGCCGAGGTAATCAAAGTAGAGAAGCCTGGTGTTGGCGATGAGTCCAGGCAGCGTGGCCCCTTCCCCGGCCACATACCTCACCCCGAGAAAAGCGGGCTGTTCCTCTACCTCAATTCAAACAAGCTCGGCATCACCCTGGACTTGGAGACAGCCACCGGCAAAAAGATCCTGAAGAAGCTGTTGAAGACGGCCGACATATTGATAGAAGACCACCCGCCGGCGCTGATGGAGAAACTGGGGCTCGACTATCCCAATATCCAGAAAGTGAATCCGGCGCTGATTATGGTTTCTATCACTGCCTTCGGGCAAACCGGGCCTTACAGAGACTACAAGGGCTATGCCATCAGCTCCAGTGCTCTCGGTGGTCAAAGCGTCTGCGCTGGTGAGCCGGGTCGTGAGCCTTTGACTCCCCCGCTATGTCTGGGACACTATCAAAGTGGCGCAACTGGTGCCACAGCCGCCATGGCGGCTCTGTTCGCCCGGGAATTGAACGGCAAGGGACAACAGATCGACATCTCAGAGGCCCAGGTTTGGGCCACCCTTCACACCGGCAACCAGGAATCGTCGTTCGTAATGCATGGGATGAAGAGAATGAGATGGGGTCATCGTACCCCAGGGGTCTATCCCTACACCATCCTCCCCTGCAAAGACGGCTTTATGAGTATGATCGCCATCCAAGGCTATCAATGGAAGAGGTTCCTGGAGTTGATGGGCGAGGGTAAGGTGCCGGAGTGGTACGCCAGTGATTCCAGGTTCCAGGATCGCCGTGAGATAAGCCTGAAATATGCTGACGAAATGGATAGCTTGCTGGAACCCTGGCTGATGTCCCACACTAAGCAGGAGACATATCAACTCTGCATGGAGAAGAGGATCCCCTTCGCCCCGGTGAGGAATATGGAAGAGGTGGTCAACGATGAGCACCTTAAAGTGCGGGAGTATTTTGTCGAGGTAGACCACCCGGTGGCCGGCAAGTTGAAGCACCCCGGTGCCCCAGGCAAGCTCTCGGAAACGCCCTGGGAAATAGAGAGGCCGGCACCTCTCTTGGGGCAGCATAATGAGGAGATTTACTGTCAACGTCTTAGCTATGCCAGAGAAGAGTTGGCCAAGCTTCGCATGGGGGGAATCATTTGAGCGCGGCAAAGCCATATCCCCTTCAGGGTTTACGAGTAATCAACTTTGGCTGGGTATTTGCTGGCCCCTACCTGGCCACCATGCTGGGTGATCTGGGGGCTGAGGTGATAAAGGTGGAGACCAGAAGTCGCATAGACTCCATGAGGCTCAGCCCTGACAATCTGGACAGAGACCCGGACCGAGACCCCTGGTTTCACAGCGGTGTTCGCAACCAGTTGAGTGTCAGCCTGGACATGGCTCAATCCCAGGCCATACCGGTGCTTAAGAAGTTGATCAAAATAAGTGACATGGTGGTGGAGAACTTCTCTCCTAAGGTAATGAAGGAGCATGGCCTGGACTATCAATCCTTAGTAAAAGTAAACCCTGGTATCATTATGATCTCTCTACCCGCCACCGGGCATTATGGCCCTCTGCGCGATGCCCAGACTTATGGACCTTCCCTGACCGGACTGGCTGGTATTGACAATATGGTGGGCTACTATGGTGAGCGCGTCCTGGGCTTGCAGCAGGCCTATGCTGATGTCAATAGCGCCCTCCACGGTGCCTTCACTGTTCTGGCTGCTCTCTACTATCGCAAAAGAACAGGGAAGGGACAGTTCATAGACATGGCGCAGTTGGAGGCGGTAGTCAGCATCGCGGGTGAAGCGGTCATGGAATATACCATGAATGGTAACGTTCTGGGGACGCAAGGTAATCGCTATCCCACCATGTGCCCGCATAATAATTACCGCTGCCAAGGGGATGATAAATGGATCTCCATCGGCATCAAGACCGAGGAGGAATGGCAAAGCTTCTGTGAAGCCATCGGTAGTCCGCCTTGGACGAAAGATGAGAAGTTCGCCGACAAGTATAGTCGCTTGAGAAATCAGGAGGAGTTGGACAAGCTTATCACCGAGTGGACCGCTGCACACACCTACTACGAGGTTACAGAGACTCTCCAGAAGTCTGGGGTGGCAGCCGCGCCCTGCCTGGATACCGAGGGAAGGTTCTTCGATCCTCACCTGCAAGAGAGGCGGACATACCTGGAAGTCGAGCACCCCACCACCGGGGTGGACTTCATCGCCAACTCAGCCTGGAGACTATCTGACAATCCGACCGAAATCCGGCTCTGCTCACCCCTGCTGGGAGAGCACAACAGCTACGTCTTCAAAGAACTCCTGGGCATGTCTGACGAAGAAATCGCCCGTCTGGAAGCAGAAAAGGTTATCTATTAAGTCCTGACCACGCCTACTATAGCGGTAGCGTGACACATTTTCCCTGGGAACCTCGTTGCACCCTTTTATCGCTTATTCTGATTGAAACCAGGCAGGTAAGAAGCCACCACGATGGAGAAGCTTATCCAGGGTGCCAAGCAGTTGGGGCTTGTCCTCTCTTCGGAGCAGGCCCGTCAGTTCCAGCTTTACTACGAAGAGCTGGTGGAGTGGAACCAGAGGATCAACCTGACCGCCATCACCGGCTACAATGAGGTACAACTGAGACATTTTCTGGATTCCCTCACTCTGGTGCCGGCTTTAGAGGATATGCCCTGGGCGAAAGGGGACTTCGCTCTCCTGGATGTCGGTACGGGGGCGGGGATACCGGGAATCCCGATGAAGGTCTTCCTCCCCAGGATAAGGTTGGTGCTTCTGGATTCGGTAGCCAAGAAGACGGCTTTCCTGAAGCATGTTATTGGCAAACTGGGCCTGGAGGATGTAGAAGTAGTGACCGGGCGGGCTGAGGAGGTTGCCCACCAGTCAGATTACCGGGAGAAGTTTGATCTGGTAGTCTCTCGCGCGCTGAGCAAGCTCTCCACTGCGGCTGAGCTGACCCTGCCTTTCTGCCGTCAAGGCGGCTTTTTTATCGCCCAGAAGAAGGGGCCAGTCGAGGAGGAGCTGAATCGGGCCGCCAGAGCAATAGACGTCCTCGGCGGCAAGGTGAAAGAGGTCAGAAAGGTGGACTTGGAGTTGCTGGAGGGGCGCTCCCTGGTCATTGTGGAAAAGGTGTCGCCAACTCCGGAGCGTTACCCCCGGCGAACCGGCGTCCCGGCAAAGCGACCTCTCTAAGGCGAACTCCCTCTGTCAGCGGCTCACATCTCCTTACCTATATCTCAGGTACTACTCCCCGTCAGCCGCCTGTCAGTCATATCAAAGGCTCGTGCCAAACTTCAGCCAGAGCAAGAGCGAAAACATGAGAAGAAAAGAGCTGTTAGTATACAACCGCTTACGAAGCGTCTTTGCCTCTCAGCGCCTCTCAACCGACTTGACATAAGCCAAAATGATAAATTAAGCTTTGGCAGAGCCTGATAGGCTAAGCAATTTTTCTGCTACGATAAGAGCTCGAGGTGGTAGAAGAGAGGGGGTGGGAGGTTATCACTCTAGTTTCGCATTCTTGTTTGTAGAGCTATATCTAAATCTAAGAGGGTAGGATAGATGTGATGAAGATGAAAGGCAAGAGAGTAATTCCGATT
>JBGOXA010000156.1:0-4916 GCA_041478915.1 Dehalococcoidia bacterium | reverse complement strand
TCCAGAAGGTACGTACGGTAGATTCCGTGTCAAGCACGGAATGACATATTGTATGGTTATTACGAGGACACTACACTAGGATGGCGCTGAACCGTAGCCCCCTCGCTATAATAGACGGCTGCCATATTAGGATTGTGAACGTAAGTTTCTCTGGACTGAGCCCTTCTTCAGCAAAGCAGCCTGTCTTCATAGTTAAGTGTACTTTCCAAGTACTAACTTTCACGCAATTGGTTGCGAAGCAAATCTGGTTCAGTAAGAGGCACTCGGCATGTGTGACGTTCACACACATACACAGTAGGCTGGTTATTAACCATACGCCTATTCTCAAGTAGCCTCAAGTCCGCTACAGGAGCCGGGTCATTGGGGTCGTAGGCAGCAACTACCTTGTTTGGGAGCCAGGTGTTAAAGAAAACCCGCAGCAACTCTATGGTCGCCGGATTATCTCGGGTACCAACTATGGCAATTTCTTTCGGAGTGGATAAGTAGAAGTCCAAAGCACAAAGCCAGTTGCCAAAGCCAAGCGGATACCGGGACATGAGCCCCTGCACAGTCCGGAGTGACCGCTCCGCTATCTGTTCCAGGCGCTCGTGTCCGGTCAGCCGAGATACCTTAAGCAGTGCTAGAGTAGCTACCGATGAACCTGAAGGCAATGCTCCATCATGAATACTTCTGGGGCGGATGAACAGGGCCTGGTGCCCCCCGCTGGTGTCGTAAAATGTACCGGCTGATTCGTCCCAGAAAGCATCGGTCATAACTTGAGCTAGCCTGATGGCCTGCCTTAGCCATTCACCGGTGAAGGTAGCCTGATGCAAATTAAGTAGGCCGTCAGTAACCATGGCATAGTCCTCAAGATAGCCTTCAATCTTAGCTTGACTGTCCTTGTAAGTATGTCTGAGATATCCCTCGGAAGTCACTGAGTTTAGCAGGAATGAGGCGTTAGCTATTGCAGCAGCCAGGTAGTCCTTGCGGTCAAGGATACAGGTGGCCTCGGTCAAGCTGGTCAGCATCAGTCCGTTCCAGGAGGCTAAGATTTTTTCATCTCGACCCGGCCGGACTCGCTTCTCGCGTCTACCTAGCAGAGATGCCCTTGCCTGTTTCATAATAGCAGGTTCTTCAGGATCAAGGCTTCCGGCTACGTGAAGAATATTGCGACCTTCGAAATTGCCACTGGTGGTAACACCGTAGTAATCACTGACAATACCGCCCGTTTTCTCGCCGAGAGCATCTATAATCTCCTCAGGTGTCCAAACGTAATATTTACCTTCCACACCTTCGCTATCGGCATCCTGCGTGCTGTAGAAGCCACCCTCTGGGCTTGTCATCTCTCTGAGCACATAGTCAAGAGTCTCTTCCGTTATGCGCCGGAATAGCGGCGTTCTGGTAACCAGGTAGGCATGCAGGTATACCTGGCTCAGCAGGGCGTTATCGTAAAGCATCTTCTCGAAGTGCGGTATGAGCCAGTGACTATCGGTGGCATAACGGTGAAAGCCACCGCCTATCTGGTCATAGATTCCACCCTTGGCCATTTTCTCAAGGGTCAGTGTTACCATCTCCAAAGCATCTTTATCTTTAGTACGGAGATAGTATCTCAACAAAAACTCGAGCACCAATGGCTGGGGAAACTTAGGGGCCGAACCGAAACCACCATTTACATTGTCGAAGCCTCGTCTGAGTGCCGAATAGGACTGATTAAGGATATCGACTACCAGCCGTTCAGTACCGACTAGACTCTCACCCTTTGTAGCAAGCGCGGCAAGTATTTGTCGCGTTGCTTGCTCCACCTCTTTGCGACGATGTCGGTAAGCATCGGCAACCGTCTTAAGGACTCGGGGAAAGCCAGGCATGCCGCGTCTATCTTCAGGCGGGAAATAAGTGCCGCCAAAGAATGGTTTGCCGTCTGGATTCAAGAACACGGTCAACGGCCAGCCACCGCCGCCGGTAATTGACTGTAACGCTTCCATATAGACAGCATCGAGGTCAGGGCGCTCTTCCCTGTCCACTTTGATATTGATGAAATTATCGTTCATCAGACGGGCAATATCTTCGTTCTCAAAGCATTCATGCGCCATGACATGGCACCAGTGACATGCTGAGTAGCCAATACTGAGTAGTATCGGCTTATCCTCAACCTGAGCTCTTTTCAGGGCCTCTTCACCCCATGGGTACCAGTCTACCGGATTCTCGCCATGCTGAAGCAGATATGGACTTGTTTCCTTAGCCAGCCGATTAGACATTAGAATATATGCACTCCTCCAAAATGCCGGGAAATTTCAAGAGCTCAAGGCGTTCGCGGCCCTTTGGCCCAGTTCCTGGCACCCGGCAATATTACCCAGTTTGACTGCCATTTAAGTGTCACTCCCTTCTCATGCCTTCGTGCATCAAGAGCTGCCTCCCTAAAGACTATAAATCGCCGCGGCAGTAATGACAAGCAGAAAGTGACGACTGAGCGAGGCCATACAATTGCGAGGAATGTCATGCAGAGTAACGGCTGGCGCACAATCTTAGAATGATCGTGCGTAGGACGCGTCGAAGCCTAGCGAGGCAAGCTATTACTGCCACTACGCAGTTTGTGCCGTACAAGGCTATGCGCTTCAATCAAGCGGGTGGTGAGGGTCAATAGGGATAGCAATTGTGTCACTAGACAATTCAAGGCCCGGGACAGGCTGTATGACAAAAGATTCTGGGTACTACAAGCCAGGGCTCAGGGGAGGCTTGACAGCTAGGCGACATGGGCATATGATCAGGCTCAAAAAGGACGAGGCGCGAGAGTTGCCTCATCGCCAGTTGAAATGGTAAACAGCGGTGAAAGGAGAGCAGGATGAAGCGGAACAATGTGAACCTGGAAAGGCTTAAGAGCACGGTAGCCGAGGCGAGCGGGGACCCGGCAAAGGCCAGGAGAACCAGCCGGGTAGAGGGCACCTGGAACCTGGAGGAGGGGAAGCCTCAGTTCACCGCCACCCTAACCTTTGACGGGAGGACCCAGACCCTGGAGGCCGATCAGCCAGGCTTCCTGGGAGGTGGTGGCACCCGCCCAGGGCCTGTCCTTTACTGCCTTTACGGCACCGCCGCCTGCTTTGCTGCCACCTTCGCCTCCATGGCCGCTATGGAGGGCGTGGAACTCAGGGGGCTCAGGGTTGTGGCCGAAAACGATATTAACCTCCGACCCGTCCTAGGCCTCTCTCAGGAGCCGATCGTAGAAAAGGTGAGGCTCCGGCTTACAGTCTCCAGTCCCGCCCCCCGGTCCCGGATAGAAGAACTGGAGGCCCTGGCCACCCAGCGCTGCCCCGCCGTATACTGTCTTACCCAGCCCATCCGCTTGGAGACCTCACTAGAATACCATCAGGGGTGAGCTGTGACCGAGGGAAGCCCGACCGCTGGTTCCCTCCATCGGTGAGCATCTTCGCGGCCTCGATACAGAACTCATCATCGGTGAATAGCTTCTCCAGCCGGTCCCTCATACTCTGTTTCTGCTCTTGGACGTCTGCCAGAGCCCAGAAGCTGTGCCAACGCATTTAGTTCAGCGTAAGGTAAAGGAGACAGTGCTGGAGCTTCATCCCCAAAGGTCGTGCTACGATTGGCTGCTGGACTTTCTGACAAGGGGATGATAAACAATATACAACCTTCTAATTTCACAGACCGACCTGTGGGGAAACAGGGAAATGATGAAGAAGACGGGTATTTTCTTTCACGAAATAATGAGGAATGAGCATGCTCCTTTAGATATGAACATTGGAAAAGGTTTCGATGCTATAAGGGAAGAGGGCCTCTTTGAGGAAGAAGGAGTAGGTTTCTTTGAGGCGAACCCCGTTACTGAAGATCTTGTTCTCGTGGTTCACACTAAGGAGTGGGTGGCCGAGGTTAAGAGAGGAGGGTACTGGGAAGTGAGCCTTCTTTCGGCGGGAGCCGTTGCAATGGCTTTGGAGAAGGTCCTCTCTGGCGAGCTACATAACGCCCTTTCCCTTGTTGGGGCCGGTGGACATCATGCCCATAGGGATTATGCCTGGGGAGGTTGCTACATCAATCACGAGGCCATCGCCGTGACTTGGGCGAGAGAGACCGCTGGAGGAACAAGGTTTGCCATAGTCGACACCGATACCCATCATGGCGATGGTACCAGGCAGATCTTCTCGAGAGACGAAGATATCCTTCACATCTGTTATTGCCAGTATGACACAAGGGGGGGAAGGAGCAAAGTATGTTTTCCTCATGCATCTGGGGATGACGAATTTGTGCACAGGTTTCGGAATGAGGTGCCTCCACTTATCCGTGAATTCGAACCCGAGCTCATCCTGTGGTTCTGCGGTCTTGACACCCACAAAGAAAGCTATGGAACCAGAAAGCTTACGGAGAAATGTTATCCTCGTCTCTGCGAAGTTCTGGTGGAGACAGCGGAGAATGTATGCCAGGGGAGGCTTGTCGTGAGGGTTGGCTGCAATGCCCCTTCCCATGTGGCAGCTTACGCACTTCCCAAGATTGTGAAGGTCCTCGCTGGCAAATAGGTGCCAACGACAACAATTGCCCTCGAGAAGGCTCAGCCGTAGTCATTACTGGCCCAGTCGGTGAGCCCGACGTGTAATAAAAGGGAACCAAGGGCATCGCTGCGGTGGAGTGCAAGCTGGGCGAAGCAGCCAAGCTAGTGAGCCACTTCTGGCAAGGCCGAGACCTGCAACGCGTAAAACGGCGTTTGGACTCTACAAAGAGGAGAGATTGACTCCGAGTGAAGCGCTCGCTTTGCTTGTTTCTTTCGGAGCTGGTAGGGACACTGAATTTGAGAGGCTGTGAAGCTGACAAAGGAAATGAGAGATTTCCATGTCCTTGCAGACAGCCGGGAGCTAAAGCGAGGTCGAGAACGACCTCCCAGACGAGAGAAGTTGGTGTTAGTTCTGGATGCCATGATCTTGTCCCTTTGCCCCAAC
>JBGOXA010000315.1:0-2764 GCA_041478915.1 Dehalococcoidia bacterium | reverse complement strand
TCGGGATCGCTGACAAGATTCCGGATAACGGCAGGATTATGCGCAACCTCATTCTGGGCGCAGCACACATAGCTGATCACATTTTGCACTTCTATCATTTGGCAGCCCTTGACTATGTAGATATCACAGCGGTGGCCGAATACAAGGGCAATGACCCTGTTCTGAATTCGGTGAAAGCCTTCGCGGAACGAGGCGAGCTGGGACCGTTTGTCCCTCGATATGAAGGCGACTACCGCCTGTCAAAGGCAGCTAATATTGAAGCGCTAGCCCACTATGTCAAAGCCCTGGAGATGAGACGTAAAGGCCAGGAGATGACTACCGTTTTCGGCGGCAAGCTGCCTCACGACTGCGCCATCGTGCCTGGCGGCGTCACCGAGGTCCCCACGGTAGACAAAATCGCCTCCTTCCTGTGGCAGCTAAATGAGCTGCGCGACTTCATCGACAGTGTCTACCTTCCCGATGTAATGATGGTGGCCGAGGCATATAGCGACTATTTTGAGATAGGCGCTGGCTGCGGCAACCTGCTCTCTTACGGTAGCTTCGACCTGGATGGCAAGAGCCCCGATCTCACCCGCAGGGAAAGGCTTATGAAACAGGGGACGGTCTCCGCCGATCTCAAGCTGGGTCAACTGGATACGAACAAAATCATGGAATATGTTAAACATTCCTGGTATGAAGACTCGACTTCGAGGAGACATCCCGCCAGCGGTGAGACCCGCCCTGACCTGAAAAAGAACGCAGGCTACTCCTGGATAAAGTCACCGCGATACGACGGTAAGGTATACGAGGTGGGCCCGTTGGCCCGCGTAGCGGTTACCTACGCCAGTGGCAATCCCACAGTGAAAGCCCTGGTGGACTCCACGCTATCACGGTTTAAGGCCTCGCCAAAGGCCCTGTTCTCTGTGCTGGGCCGCCACGCCGCCCGGGCACTTTATACTAAGGTGGTAGCTGATTCGATGCCTGCTTGGCTGTTGCAGCTCAAGCCAGGTGAGCCGGCTTACATTGACTATCAGATTCCAGAGCAAGGCTCAGGCATGGGTCTGATAGACGGGGCCAGGGGGGCACTGGGTCACTGGGTAGAGATAAAGGACAAGAAGATCGCTAACTACCAGTGTGTTGTTCCCTCTACCTGGAACCTCTCTCCGCGGGATGACAATGAACAACCTGGCCCGGTAGAACAAGCCCTTATCGGTACGAAAGTGAAGGACGAAAACAACCCCTTTGAGATTGTGCGCATTATTCGCTCCTTTGATCCGTGCATTGCCTGCGCTGTCCATCTAATAACACCTCAAGGAAGCAACCTTGGCAAATTCAGAGTGTCGTAAAAAGCGTCCCAGAATCGCCGTGGTGGGCATCGGCAACCTGCTGCTGAAGGACGAGGGGATTGGGGTTCACGTAGCTCAAGCCATGCAGAAGGCGGCCCTGGAGAACGGAAGCGATTTGCAGATAGTAGATGGGGGCACGTCTCCCGACATTCTTTTGTCTCTTGAGGAGGTAGATAAGCTAATCATAATTGACGCTGCCAGAGGGGACTGTGAACCAGGAACCATCTATCGCCTTGGCCCCGAGGAGATACCGCAAAACAATGCGGGAATGACCTCCCTGCATGAGGTGAGCTTTACGCAATCGTTGCAGATATTGGACAAGCTCGGTCTCAAGCCTAAGAAGGTAGTTATCTTTGGGGTCCAGCCCAAGGAGATAGATTGGGGTACGGAGCCTTCGGCAGAGCTTGGCCAGAAGATCCCCGAGATGGTGAGATTAGTATTGGAGGAAGCGAGAAAATGCTAGTTTCAGAGTTGAAACCCTTTGAAGAAATCCTGGGCTACCTGGGCGGTGAGGGCAAAGTCTTCATTGTCGGCTGCAAAGGCTGCGCCGAAGTTTGCCAGACAGGGGGAGAAGCACAGGTCCTGGAAATGAAGCAAAAACTGGAGGAGAAGGGTAAGGCAGTTACCGGCTATAGCGTAGTTGATTTCCTGTGCAATAGGGCCCTGGTGAAGCTGCGACTCAAGGCCCGCGAGGCTGATGTCGCCGCCGCCGATTCGCTCCTGGTGATGACCTGCGGCGTCGGAGTGCAGGCGACGGCAGCGGTGGTGGACAAGGTGACTCACCCCGCCTGCAACACCATGAACCTGGGTGGCATGCATGGGGAATGGCGAGGAAGTGAGCGCTGCCGGGAGTGCGGTGACTGCCTTCTGGATATCACTGGGGGAATATGCCCGTTGACCGCCTGTAGCAAATTCTTGATCAACGGCCCGTGCGGTGGGGCTAAAAATGGCAAATGCGAGGTGGAGCCTGATGTTAGAGATTGCGGATGGCACCTGATCTATCAGCGGCTGAAGAAGCTGAACCGGCTGGACAAGATGACAGAAATCGTTCCTCCCAAAGCCTTTAGCAAAATGGAACCTCCTAAGCGTCTCAGGTCTACTATCATGTGGGCGCTGGAGCAACGAGAAAAGGAGGTAGCGGCACGATGAGTCTGAAAGAGAAAATCACCAGTGGTAGGTTTGTGGTGACGGCTGAGGTCGGCCCTCCAAAAGGGGCAGACATCGAAGAGATGAAAAAGAACGCCGAGGTGCTTAAGGGAAGGGTGGATGCCGTAAACGTCACTGACCAGCAGAGCTCGGTCATGAGATTGGGCTCTCTGGTGGGCTGCCATCTGCTCAGGCAATGGGGGGTGGAGCCCGTCTTGCAGGTCACCTGTCGCGACCGCAATCGGCTGGCCTTGCAGTCTGACCTCCTTAGCGCTTATGTTCTGGGGATTGAG
>JBGOXA010000196.1:0-4112 GCA_041478915.1 Dehalococcoidia bacterium | reverse complement strand
GCTAGTGTAGTGTCCTCGTAATAACCATACAATATGTCATTCCGTGCTTGACACGGAATCTACCGTACGTACCTTCTGGATTCCTGCTTTCGCAGGAATGACACGGGTAGCTTTATTGTTAAGTCTTTTCAGAGACACTACTGCTTAGTTGCGGAAATACCTTTACAAATATCTTGAGTGCGTTCAGCTTTGAGCCAATGTCGTAACATTTGCGCAATTAGGCACTACACTAGCATAGCCGCGGCCAGGGGGCGCGAACCTCGGTTGGCAGTAGGTATGATGATGGCTGATAGCGGCTTCTCACCTATGCTTGTCCCGAAAGTTGAGGTAACTAGGCTCGGTCAGTTACCCCTTACTGCATTCAGGCACCAGCGCCTTGTAGGCTTCCATTAGCTGGCGAGTCACCTTGCCTGGCCTTCCGGAGCCTACCGTGTGCCCACCGACCTGGGTAAGGGGCATTATCTCGATGAGAGAGTTGGTTAGGAAAGCTTCGTCCGCTTGATTCAGTTCCTTTGAAGCTATCCTTCTCACCACCGCTTTCACACCCAGGGAGGAGGCTAATTCCAGCACTACTTCGCGCGTAACCCCGGGCACTATGCCGCTATCCTCGCTGGGGGTGGACAAGGTATTGTCTGAGATCAGGAAAACATTACTGGTGCTACCTTCAGCCAGAAAGCCATGTTCATCAAGCAGAACAGCCTCATCAGCGCCTCCCAGTTTTGCCTCTCGACGTGCCAGCAGGCTATCGAGATAGCTGATGGACTTCATTGCTGAGACAGGCGATCGGGTATTGCGCCGAATACGGGAGACAATTGCCTTGAAACCCTGCTGGTAGACTTTATCAGAGTAAGGGGTATAGCTCCTGGCTGTGATGAACACGGTGGGCCGTTGAGGCACAAGCAGGTCAGGAATTGTCTCTCCTTCACCGCCTGAAATAGTAAGCCTGATACGGGCGTCGGACAGATTATTGGCGTGGAGAGTGTCGTACAGAGCTTTCCCCAGATCAAAGGCGCTACTGAGATCTATCCCCAAGAATTTGGCTGAGCGGCGAAGTCGCTCAATATGTTTTTCCAGACGGAAGACGTGTCCAGAGTAGCTGCGCATGGTTTCGAACAGCCCATAACCGTAAAGTATGCCATAGTCCAGAGGAGATAGCCTGGCCCGGGACAGAGGTATAAGAGAGCCGTTGAGGTATACGATTTCCTCCACCGGCTTCTTCTAATCCCTCTGCTCTGGCTTCCAACCAGCGCAGGATATATGCAGAAAGTTGTCCAGTATCTTTATTCCGTTCGGGGTAAGAACGGATTCAGGATGGAACTGGACTCCTTCTATAACGTATTCTCTGTGGCGCAGTCCCATGACCACCCCGGCTGTCGTCCAAGCCGACACTTCAAGGCAAGGAGGCATGGTTTCGGCCTTCACTATGAGCGAGTGGTAACGCCCGGCTTCAATGGGACTGGGAATACCGGAGAAGATGGTCTTGCCATCGTGGTAAATGGTGGACGCCTTGCCGTGTGTAGGCGTGTGGCGAATGACTTCGCCGCCGTAGACATAGCCCATGCATTGATGTCCGAGGCATACGCCCAGGATGGGGATCCTGCCGGCGAAGCACCGCAGTATGTCGTTGGAAATTCCGCTGTCCAGGGGAGTGCCTGGACCTGGAGAGATGATAATGTGGCTAGGTGCTAGTTCCCTTACCTCGTCCAGAGAGATGCAGTCATTTCGGCGGACCAGAGGTTCGGCACCAAGTTCGCCCACGTACTGGGCAAGGTTATAAACAAAGGAATCGTAGTTGTCGATGATCAGGATCATACTACTGCTGCCGACCAAGGCGATAGGCTTAGAGACTGAAACAACGCTTTGGCCTTATCCATCGTCTCTTGATATTCCCTTTCTGGAGCGGAGTCATAAGTGACAGCGCCCCCTACTTGAAAGTATGCCTTCCCATCCTTGACAAAGATGGTGCGGATGGCGATGTTGAGGTCCATTTCCCCACTGAAGCTGAGATATCCGATGGAGCCGGTGTAAATGCTCCTTCTGGTGGGTTCCAGTTCGTCGATGATCTCCATGGCCCTCACCTTCGGAGCACCCGTAATCGAGCCACCAGGGAAGCAGGCCCTCAGCAGGTCAATTCTGTTCTTGCCCGGTTCCAGTCTACCTTCTACAGTGGAGGTAAGCTGAAACACAGTAGCGTATTTCTCCAGAGTCCATAGTTCCCTCACTCTCACTGTACCGAAGCGGCACACTCTCCCAATGTCGTTCCTCTCCAGATCAACAATCATGACATTCTCAGCCCTGTCCTTGACGCTGTGCAGCAGCTCTTGTGCCAGAGCCTTGTCCTCTGAGGCTGAAGCCCCACGAGGCCGGGTACCTTTCATTGGACGCGTTTCCACCTGATCGCCGTTCACTTTAAGGAACCTCTCCGGGGAGGAACTGAGGACGATCACTTCGCCGAAGTCGAGATAAACAGCAAAGGGGGCCGGGTTAAGCTGCCGCAGGCGTTGGTAGAGTTCGTAAGGGGTGGCCAGGAAATCTGTGTCGAATCTTTGAGATAGGTTGACCTGGAAAATATCCCCCGCGGCAATATAGCCTCTGGCAGTCTCCACCGCTTTAAGATATTCTTGGTGGGTGAAGTTGGTTCGTAGGTTCACCCCTAGCCCTCTTTCCCCGTTTGGAGAGTCGGTGTTTGGCTTGGGAGGTGGGGCGAGCAGACTTTCCTTTACCTCCCGAATGCGCCTGGCAGCTCTTCTCAACCTCTTCTCTTCGTCTCGCTCCGGAAAACCGCTAGACGCAATGTAGGTTTTGCCTTCGAAATGATCAAAGGTGAGGGCCAAATCATAAAAGCCCAGATAGCACTCCGGCAGAAGAGTGTCGTCGATGGCCGTAGACGGAAGACGCTCGACAAAGTGACACAGGTCATAGCTAAAGTAGCCTACCGCCCCGCCGATAAAAGGGGTGGGGGAGTGAGGCCCTTCCATGGCGTACTCTTTCAGCAGTTCCTCCAGGGCCTCAAAAGGGTTGCCCTTTTTGCTCTCTCGCCCATTTGGGCCGAGGAAGGTGAGACTATCGCCGCGGTTTGTCATTATCAGGAACGGATCGCTGCCGATGAAGGAGTAACGCCCCAAATTCTCAGCATCCATGCCGCTGTCGAGGAAGAAGCTCATGGGTCGCCCTGAAAAGAGTCCAAAAACTTCGGGCGCACTCAGCGGGGTCGAAACCTCCTCGATAAGCGGATAGCGTTTCACCTTTACTTCCTTAGCTTAGCTATCAGTTCTTTTTCCATTAGCTCACAGGGCGACACATGATTACTCGCTGTCTAGATTATACACGTTTTGGTGACGGATCGCAGTAGCGATTTCAGCATCTCGGGGTGCCGGGCCAAGACATGGTATCCACTCCAGGGGCCCAGGGCAACGGAGGTTTTATCTAGCATTATGGGGACAACAAACCTTATTTTATCATTGATGTCTGGCAGTTGCGTCTTGAGGTAAGAGAAAGGGGGTCTGATAGTTAAGGGAGGAATGGTCTCTGACATTATTGTAGTAGTAGATATACCCCATAGCTTCGTTTAGGAGATCGGCTTCGCTATTGATATGGAGAGCTCTGGGGATATAGAACTCCTCATCATTGGTGCGATGAGAACGCTCCAGATGAGCGTTCTCCTGGTCCTTCCGTTGGAAGGATCCCTTATGGTTTTGGATCAGGCGGCAACCGAAGCCGGAGATGAGTTTTCGTAGTTCTTTGATCTTCATCCAGGATTTGCCCCCGAACTCCTCGCCGTTATCCACGGTAAAGACGATAGAGGACTGGACACCATGAGACCTTAGCCAGGAGATAACCCATCCTTCCAGAGAAGGACAACAAAGCCCATTAGTCCAGGATCTCTCTCTGGAGTAGGCAATGAGCTTGAATCGGGAATTCACATCCGGAGCACCCCATTGGTAATTGGGTATGTCATACTGGTCAAGATGGATGATCTGCTTATGGGTCAAGGCTTTATGGTCTCTGATATACTTCAGGTCCATCTGCACGATTTCAAAGGGCTTAGCTGAGTACCAGTCGATAAACTCCCGCTTTTCCTTCACCCTACAGCCAGGCAGATGATAATCGAT
>JBGOXA010000270.1:0-3092 GCA_041478915.1 Dehalococcoidia bacterium | reverse complement strand
CAGGCCTTCCCCCAACAATTGGCCGATGACCGCCAACCACTCAGGTGGAAGACTCCGGCAGTTGCCCACAGGAATCGGCGGCGAGCCAAGCCTTGAAAATCAGCGACGGCCCTGAATGGGGCGCGACCTTAAAGAGCATATCTGAACTAGCTATCGAGGATTGAAGGAAGCCTGCCTGGGACCGATGGAACTGAGAACGCTGAGGATGATGAATGAGGGCTTTGAAGTCGGCTTCAGAAACGGTGGGTACAACCCAGGCGAACCTGCCTCATTTTTGAGTTTACGCCCGAGAAACAAGCGGAGAAGGTCTGAAGGGCTTGGTGCGGGTTAGTCGTTCTGGTAGAGGAGCACAAAGTGGGAGGAACATCATTGGAGCCTACTATACATGTCACCGAAACAGAGTCTACTACACTCGGAGGTGTTCATGGCTCTACCCAGTTTGTCCGTTGAGGGAAAGGTGACGATCGTCACCGGCGCAAGCCGAGGGATCGGCAATGCGCTAACCAAGGGGTTCGCCGCATCAGGTGCTTCCGTAGTGCTCGTAGCCCGGAGCGCCACTGAGCTTGAAGCCACCGTTCGGGAAATCGAATACCGTGGGGGCAAAGCCTTGGCGGTTCCCACAGATGTGACCGACGCTGCTCAAGTGTCCGAGATGGTGCGCAGGACCCAGGATATGTTCGGACGGATCGATGTGCTGATCAACTGTGCTGGGGGAACGGGGGCCGATCGATCCATCCCTCTCCTTGAAATGGATGAGGAAATCTGGGATCGAATCGTAGACATCAATCTGAAGAGCGCATATCTGTGCTGCCGAGCGGTGGGAAGAGTGATGGTAGAACAGAGGAAGGGCAGTGTAATCAACTTCAGTTCCGGCGCAGGGGTTCACCCGGTTCATGGAATGACCCATTATGGCGCGGCCAAAGCCGGGATAAATCTGTTCACCAAGATTCTATCCATGGAGTTGGGCCGGTATAACGTTCGGGTCAACGCGATTTCGCCTGGCCTCATTGATACTGCTACCGAACGTAAATGGATGCCGCCGGAGTCGTTTGAGAAATATGCCAAAGCGGTTCCCTTGGGAAGGGTGGGACAGCCGGATGATATCCTGGGACTGGCGTTGTTCCTGGCCTCGGATGCCTCAGCCTACATCAGTGGGGCGATTATTCCCGTGGGAGGGGGCCCTCAATAGAATTGCGGCGATCCTCACATAAGCTGCAGTGACGCAGCCTGCAATATTACACAATTACACATTCTCACGCATTGTGCAATGCCAGTAGAGCTGCCCTCTGAGCGAAGGCGAACGCTACCTTAATAATCATATCTGGAGTTTCTTCTATTGAACGACTTAGTGGCTCTAACATAGCTTACGCTCGGCCTCTGGACCCTAGAGTATCCCTTACTTCCATGACATCCCGATCGTACAAGAGTTGCTACCACGGAGGTAAGTTTCAATCAGCTCGACTTTGACTGGCCTATTGAGACCAGTCTCGTACACATGTTTCAAATGGTTAAGCGTGCATAGACAGTGGTTGGGGGTGGGCTCAATGTTCAGAACTTTAACCAATGGACACACACAGCCCCCCTTGACCACGAGTGTGGCGGTATTGCCCTGTCTAGTCACCCTTGATTGTCCTCCACTTGGAGTATTCTCACCCTTCTCATGAGCTTCAAGAAAAGCGTCTATGTCTGGGGACGGGATACTCAAGCCCTGAAGTGTCATATACCCTAACTCGTAATCCCCACATGCTTCGCCGACTTCCTTCAAAACAACATCCGCTGCCGTTTCATCGAGTTTACCAACGCCTTTGAAAAACGCTCTCACTGCAACAAGCGGTAAGATCTCCCTAGAGAAAGATTCTAGAGACTCCGGCAAGTGCTCTTCAAAAGTTCCTTCTTCCACCCACTTCTGCGTTCTTGCCCACATTTGTTCAATTTTCTCTTCAAGCATTTTGTCCTCCTTGTGCCACTTCTTTTGATGAATTTTGGGCCCTTGGCAAGAAATCAGCTACACAAAATGGCGAAATGTTGAGCTTGCGGGTGGTCTCAGTCTAATGAAAAGCCCCTTTGCCATGAAAGACTGGAGGGCCCCTCAAGAGTGCCCTCCGTATTAGTCCTATCTTTTTTGGCTAGACTTTATCGAGTCTAGCTCTAATGTGGCCTATGCCACCTGCACATAGGCTTTAAGCCGCCTACCGGCTTCGGCTACCCTGCCTTCATCAGGCAGGGCACTACTTGTCCACTTGCCAGACACCATACCTTGCATGGAGCTTCATAGTCCACCTCCCGATGTCTTTTCTCGGATGGTTTAACCCAGCTCCGATAAACCACTATATCAAAGTGAGCTCTATCTGTCAACTCGCATACGATGTTCTTAATCCGTGGGTGGATAAGATAGCAGGTTCAAATAATGGCATAGATCGGCGTAAATTGTCACCCAGGAGGTGGCTGCGCATCCCATTTGGACCGGCTGATACCGAGTGCCAACACAGGTGGCAGGATCAACACCCTCGTCACACATTTCTGACAAATGTGTGACGGAGGCCTCGTTTGGCATTCTACCATTCACTAGGAGTGAATAACCACTCAGCAAGCTGAGGGGCATCTTAGGGAGTCTCTAACATGCGCATTTGTATTGTAAGGAGAAGGTTTCCTCGTGGACCTGATATTTAACCACCCTCCCCCCAGATGGGGCCACTTTCCTCCCGCCAGCAAGCTGACGGGTATCCAGTGGAGTTTTCTATGAAGCTCCTGTGTAGCTGCCCTACACACTTTGGCACGGCGGAGTCAAGCCTTTCACTCTTCAGTTGGCTGGCGATCGTGATATGACAGGCCACGAGGTAGGCACTATGCTGTCAGGAGTACCGGTCAATCTACAAAGGTTAGTTCAGGAATATCTGGATAAAGAGATACTACGAGCCTGGATGATAGCTGAACTGGATGCCATCAACGTTTCTTTACCGGCAAACGGCGGTGATGACTACTAATGAGTCCATCAAACGAGTCCTCTTGGACATAGCAAAAGAAGTATCCTTGGATACTTTCAGCCCGAACAAGGGGTCAAGTATTCCCGTCTCTCACCTCTCGAGAAGTCT
>JBGOXA010000096.1:0-6609 GCA_041478915.1 Dehalococcoidia bacterium | reverse complement strand
TGAAGCTGCGCAGCGAGGCGTCCCTGCGCTTTGAAAGAGGGATCAACCCGGAACTCACCATGCCAGCGCTTAGGCGGGCTACGCAATTGATACTGCAACTGGACGATGGTAAAGCGGCCAAGGGTATTGTTGATGTTTACCCAGGCAAAAGAGATGCGCACCAGATCGAGTTTTCTACTGCCCAGGTGAAACGCCTTCTGGGTGTTGACATGAAAAGCGAACAAATAGTGGAGATATTAGCGCCACTGGGCTTTGAGTGCCATCCGGGCGACTCTTCGCAGGTGGAAGTAATTGTTCCCTACTGGCGCACGGACATAACTTGTACTGCGGATTTGGTAGAGGAACTAGCCCGCATCATCGGTTATGATCGTATCCCCGCTACTATGCTCACCGGCCAATTGCCGGGTCAGCATGTTGACCCGGTGGTCAGTCTACGGGAGAAGTTACGGGACCTCATGGTGGGTTGTGGGTTCCAGGAAGTGATCAGTTATTCGCTGGTCAGTCAGCAGAGACTGGGCACAGTGACCCCACCAGAGCGCGCCCTGCGCGTTGCCAATCCCCTGACTGTCGAGCAGGAGTATCTGCGCACCAGCTTGCGTCCTTCTCTTCTCGCCCTGCTTCGCTCTAATCAGAGATATGAGGAGGGAGGCATCAAGCTCTTCGAGATCGGCAAGGTTTATCTGCCCAGGCAGAGAGATTTGCCTGAAGAGAGGGAGACGCTGGCCGGGGTGGTCAGTGGGCCGCGGAGCGGCATGTCGTGGTTAGGTGAAAAAGGCTGGCTCGACTTCTTCGAGGCCAAGGGAGTGCTAGACGCTATTCTGGGGGCACTGGGGGTTGAAGTCGATTTCCAGGCTGTCAACAGGGAAGGTTTACATCCTGGTAGGGCAGCGGAAATAGTGGTTGGTGGTGAGGTGGTGGGGGTCGTGGGCGAGGTGCACCCCGGGGTGGTGGAGAGTCTTCAACTTCTTCCCCAAACGGTAGCCCTCTTTGAGCTTGACATAGAGAAGTTGGTTCCCCATGTGACCCTGGGAGGTAAGTACCGGTTCCTTTCCCGCTTTCCTGAATCCGTTAGGGATATTGCTCTGGTGGTAGATGTGGACATACCGGCCAAGAGGGTGAAGGACATTATTTCTAGCTATCCATTAGTGGCTCGGGTGACGCTTTTTGATGTCTATGCTGGGGAGCAGATACCACGGGGTAAGAAGTCGCTGGCTTTCAGGGTAATGTATCAATCGCCGACCCACACTCTGAGCGACGCAGAGGTAGAGGGAGTAGGGAAGGAAATCCTGGCCAGGCTCTTCCAGGAGCTTGGGGCCTCTCTGCGCAGCTAGTGCTGAGTTGCAATAATTACCGTCACAAAAGGGAGCAAAAACCCTGATCCTTCCTGAAGGGAAAGAGAAGGGTAGCAACATAGGGCTTGCCATGGTCGCCTGTGGCAACCTCACAATGACATGGGAGACCTGGCAAAGAGTTTGATACCAACCGCTAGTTTAGGGCTGCTTATGCCTGAGTTTTTTTCAGGATCTCGTCTATAAGACCGTATTCTACCGCCTGCTCAGGACTGAGATAGAAGTCACGGTCTGTATCGTGGGTAATTTTATCCACCGGCTGGCCAGTGTGCTTCGCCAGTATGGTGCGAATTATGTCCTGAAGGCGCATGATCTCTCTAGCAGCGATCTCTATATCGGTTGCCTGACCTTGAGCACCACCCACGGCCTGGTGCATATGGATGGTAGCATTGGGCAGTGCATAGCGCTTCCCTTTGGTTCCAGCGGTCAGGAGAAGGGTCCCCATGCTAGCGGCCATGCCCACACAGATGGTGGATACAGCGGGTCTGATGATCTGTATGGTATCGTAAATAGCCAGACCGGAACTAATGATGCCACCGGGGCAGTTGATGTAGAGATTGATATCCTTGTCAGGGTCTTCGCGCTCCAGGTACAGGAGCTGGGCAATAATGAGGTTGGCTATCTGGTCGTTGATAGGCATACCCAGGAAGACGATGCGCTCCCTCAGGAGCAGCGAGTATATATCAAAAGCGCGCTCGCCCCTAGCACCAGATTCGATCACCATGGGAATTACCCCATTCGGCATAAACTCCATCTTCGTCTCCTTTCTGAGGGGGTCAGTGCTTATCCCCCCTTCCGAAATCATTCCGCCACCTGGCATCTGAGCTATCGTTCTAAGGTCGTCTCACTGTCGCGAAGAGTGCTGATACCTGCTACCCGAATCATTAGTGGAGCAACAACAATGGCTAGCTTCACTCTCCCTTCGCCTCTCCCTCGGCCCCACCCTCTTGCTGGGCGCGTTCGCCAGCCTGTTCTGTCTCAGCCGCAGTGCCACTCTTCTCCCTGACACCTTCTTCCTTAGCCTCTACCTCGGTGATGCTGCCACTGGCTATATCTGTAAGGCATTGCACCGTCTTCTGTGCCATCAAGCTTTCCTGGACCGATCGGCGTCCTGGAGGCGTCTTAAGTATATTTCTCAGCGCCTCCGCATTGTACTCGTTGGCCTCGCTGATCATCTTCTCAGCTTCGGCATCTACCTCGGCGTCACTGACCTCGATCTTCTCTTCTTCAACTACCTTGCCCAGGACCAGGGACTGAGTGAGTCTCTCGGTAGCTTTAGGCCGTAGCTCCTCCCTCATCTCCTCCTCGGTTTTCTTGATGTTCCGAAGGTAACTCTCCAGTCCTCCCTGTGATCTTAACATAATATCTCTCTCACGGAGGAGGTTGTCAATTTCTTGCTCCACCATGACGGGCGGGAACTCCACCTTAGTCAGGGCGACTACTGCCTCGACCACCTTTTGCTCAAAATCTCTCCTGGCACTACGTTCTGCTGCTGCTTTCAGGCTGGCAGCAAGCTTGTCGCGGAGGGCATCAAGGGTTTCGACATCCTGGCCAACGCTTTTGGCAAACTCGTCATCCATCTCGGGAAGCTGCTTCTCCTTGATCTCGCTCAACTTTACTTTGAACTCATACTTCTCATCAGCAAGACGCGGCACTTCATAGTCTTCAGGGAAAGAAAGGGAAAACTCCTTCTCTTCATTTTTCTGCATCCCTACCAGGTTTTCGGCAAAACCAGGCATGGGGAGCTTAGAATCCTTGAGTATCGGTAGCTGCTGGCCTTTGTAGGTGGTGGGAGGAGCTTCCTTCCTTTTCTGCTGTATGTCGAGGGTGGCCATGTCTCCATACTCTAACGGGCGCTCTGCCGGAATCCAAAGCGCATGCTGCTCGCGGATCTGCTCCATGACCCTGTTGGTGTCTTCCTCGGTAACCTCAACAGGCT
The DNA here is from genome assembly GCA_041478915.1 of Dehalococcoidia bacterium. Lineage (GTDB taxonomy): Bacteria > Chloroflexota > Dehalococcoidia > UBA2247 > RBG-13-53-26 > VGOE01. Next base: position 3,321 of record JBGOXA010000096.1, on the reverse strand, counting down.
CTGGGGCGAGTCTGATACTGTGGTAGTCGCCTAGCTCAACCTTGGGACGAAGAGGGAAGATAGCCTTAAACACTACTACTGGATCGTGCTCGAGGACCTCTGTCTGAGGTTGAGCGATTACCTCTAGCTTCTGTTCTTGGGCGGCCTGATCACACAGTTGAGGTATCAAGTGGTCTATGGCCTCCTCCTGCAACGCCTCTTTGCCGATGAACCTTTCCAGTATCGGACGGGAGGCCTTCCCTTTGCGGAAGCCGGGGACGTTCACTTTCTTGGCCAGGTGGCGATAGGTCTCATCCAGGGATTTGTCCATCTCTTGAGGCTCGACCTCGATGTGAAGGACTGCCTGGCCATTTTCAAACTCCTGCGTTCTGATTTTCATCTCTTTATCCCATCTCCGTAGTAATCTAGTGTTCCTTGTCTACTATAAGGTGTAGTTCCTTTAGTTGTTCCTCGGATACCTCCGAAGGGGCGTCGAACAGCGGGTCGTAGGCGCTCTGAGTCTTGGGGAAGGGGATCACCTCCCGGATATTGTCTTCGCCTGCCAATAGCATTACCAGTCGGTCAATGCCGGGGGCGATGCCGCCGTGAGGAGGCGCGCCATACTCCAGCGCCTCAAGTAGCTGCCCGAAACGATGCTGTGCATCTTCCTGGCTGTAGCCAAGCAAGTGGAATATTTTCTCCTGCAACTGTCGGTTGTGAATACGGATACTGCCGCTGGAGATTTCGTAGCCGTTGCAGACGATGTCATAGTGTCTCGCTTTCACCTTTTCTGGTGCGGTGTCCAGCAGTGGGATGTCTTCTTCCCTGGGGGCAGTGAAGGGGTGGTGTGTCGGCTCCCAGCGCTTTTCAGCTTCGCTCCACTGGAGCAATGGGAAGTCAAGGACGAAGGCAAAGGCAAGGACACTTGGGTCAATAAGACTGAGCCTCTGCCCCATTTCCAGCCTTATCTGCCCCAGGACCTTGTTGACTACTTCCGGTGTATCGGCAACTATGAGCAGGAGGTCCCCACCCTTCGCCCCAAAGCGGCTGGCCATTTCCACTATCTGCCCTGGGCTCAGGAACCGGCCAACGACAGAACTGGCTGTGTCTGCGGTCAGGCCGCTGGCCTCCGCCTTTAAGGCCAGAGTGGCCAATCCTTTAGCCCCATGTGCTTTGCTCAGGTTCGTCAGTTCCTCGAGCTGGTGCCGGGTGTATCCGGCGCAACCGGGAGCGCAGATACCCTTTACCTTGCCTCCCTGTCTTACCACATCTCGGAAGATAGCAAAGTCGGATTTAGCGGCGATATCCGTCAGATCGCGAAATTCCAGGCCGAAGCGAACGTCAGGCTTGTCATTCCCGTAGTGCTCCATTACCTCGTCATAGGAGAAACGGGGGAAGGGTTTGATGACCCTCATGGAAGGCTTGACTGTCTCCACCAGGGAAGCGAGCATTTCCTCCAGCAGCTTGAGTATGTCCTCTTCCTCAACGAAACTCATCTCCAGGTCAAGCTGGGTGAACTCTGGCTGGCGGTCGGCACGCAAGTCTTCATCGCGGAAGCATCGGGCTACCTGGAAGTATTTGTCAAACCCGGCCACCATCAGCAGTTGTTTCAATTGCTGAGGCGACTGAGGAAGGGCGTAGAATTTGCCGCTGTGGAGACGGCTGGGTACCAGGAAGTCCCTGGCTCCCTCGGGGGTGCTCTTGATGAGGATAGGCGTCTCAATCTCAATAAACCCTCTGGCATCGAGGAAGTCGCGGAGGAACTTCATCACCCGGTGGCGAAGGATGATATTATCCTTCATTCGCTGCCGGCGCAGGTCCAGGTAACGATACTTCAGCCTGAGGTTCTCGTCCACCTCGGTCTCCTCGTTGATGTAGAAGGGAGGGTTCTTTGAAGAATTGAGGATGTCACACTTTGTGGCGATCAATTCGATTTCACCGCTGGGTAGCTTTGGGTTCTCTGTGCCTGGGGGGCGGCGAGCCACCTCGCCCCAGACCCTGACGACATACTCGCTGCGCAGGCTGTCAGCCAGTTTATGTCCTGTAGCGGAAATCTCAGGATTGAATACCACCTGAACCAATCCCTCTCTGTCCCTGAGGTCAATGAAGATCAGCCCCCCGTGATCCCTGCGTCGATGCACCCAGCCGGCCAGGGTCACTGTCCTGCCAATATCTTTTGCTGTCAACTGTCCACAGGTGTGAGTCCGAAGCAAAGTTTTTCCCTTTGGTTATAAAAAGATTATAATAGAGAAGGCAAGCATTTTCAATTGGAGATGACTACGCCACGCCATTGCGTTGCTATGGGGGTGAGCTGCTTGAGGGAGAATCAGGACTCATGAGGGGATAGGTGAATCCAGGTAAGCAACTATACGATTTGCAGGAGATAGACCTGGAACTGGACAAAAAGGGCGCGATGCTATTGCATCTGGAGAGTCAACTGAGTCACAACCAACTGCTGGCAGAGGCAAAAGCCCACTTAGAGAGTAAGCAGAAGCAGCTAGCTGAGATGCAAACGAAGGAAAGGGAAATAGAATGGGCTATGGAAGACCTCCTGGCTAAGTTTAAACCTCTGCAGGAGAAGCTCTATGCTGGCTCGGTGAAGAACCCCAAGGAACTGAGCAGTCTCCAGCAACAGGTTGAGCAGCTCAAGGGACAGGTAAGTCAAGAGGAAGACAAGGCCCTGGGGATAATGGGGCAGGTGGAGACAGTACAGAGAGAGATAGCGGCCCAGTCTGCTGAGATGAGGAGGCTGGAGGAGGAGTGGCAGAAGGAGCGAGAGCGGCTGCTGGCAGAGCAGGCTGAGTTGACGTTAGCTATTGATGCCCTGGGGAAGAGAAGGAATGAGATAGCAGCCATTGTAGAGCTAGCCCACCTGGATCTGTATGAGGCACTGCGAGTAAAAAGGCAGGGGTATGCCGTAGCCAGAATAGAGCAGGGAAGGTGTCAGGGGTGCCGCATCACTCTCTCTACGAGCGAGATGACGCGGGCGAGAGTGGGCGGACTGGTGCAATGCGATAGTTGTAGTCGTGTCCTGTACCTGGGCTAGGCCTGGGTTAGCAAGAAACCGCGGAAACCAATTTGGCAATTCCTTGTCCTTTGGCCCTTTAGCCTACAGAAGTGAGTAAACTAGATAGTAACAGCCGTCTGACCATTTATGTGGATGGAGCCTCAAGGGGTAACCCTGGACCGTCTGGGATAGGCATTGTTATAGAAGACGGAGATGGTGCAACCAAAGTGAAGATTTCCGGCTATATTGGGCGGGCTACCAATAACCAGGCTGAGTACCGGGCGCTGATTGTGGGGCTGAGGGAAGCGGCGAGGCTAAAGGCTGAGCACGTAGAC
>JBGOXA010000138.1:0-5384 GCA_041478915.1 Dehalococcoidia bacterium | reverse complement strand
TTTAGGGCTTTAACGTAACCTTTCAGACCGCTTGCTATCACCCGCTCACAAACAACAGGCGCCATGCTAAATGCCTCCGCTACGGGGCACGTAACCACACGTTTTTCAAATACCTTGGGCGACTTCTATGCCTCAACTTCCTTGGTGAAGAAAGGGATTCTTTCACAGCTCAGGAAAGTACCTGGCAACGGAGAATCAGTGACCACCAGTCAGGCAAAGCACTGTTCAGTCCTTTTAATAATATCGTCCTGTAACGGTTTGCCTAGATCCGCCCAGTAAGCACTGTAGCCAGCCACCCGCACCACCAGATCCGGGTACTTCTCGGGATGTGCCTGGGCATCCAGGAGAACATCCCTATCCACTACGTTGAACTGAACATGATAGATTCCCAGGTCATACCAGGTTCTCAGGTAGTGGGCAAACAATTTCTTATTCTCCCCTTCCAGGCTCTGGGGCATGAACTTCTGGTTAAACAGCATGCCATGGGCTCTCTGAGTATCTATCTTGCCTAAGGAGCACAAGGTCGCCGTTGGGCCGTGAGTATCTGCCCCGGCCGTGGGCGATCCAGTACCGTCAGCAAAGGGTTGGCTATCTGTCCGGCCATCTGGAGTGGCCGGACAGAACCGGCCCAAGGCGTAGTAGGCGGAAATAACGCTACCCTCAATCCACAGCTCGGTGCCCGAGTAGCATTTGAATTTCCTTACCTCAGCTTGCGTGGCATAATGTACCCATTGGGCCATCTCATCAGCATAGTCGTCGTCATTGCCGTACTTCGGGACATTGAGACACTCCTGCCTCAGATCCTCTTTACCTTCCCAATCGTTGCATACCGCTTCCAGCAGCCCTTCAATCGTCACCACCTTATCATCGAAAACCAGCTTCTTGATCGCCGTCAGCGAGTCAGCCACATTGATCATGCCAGCAACCTTAATATTGTTTTCTACGGCCCACCCATTGTAAGGAACAAAGTCCCTGCCATCTTTGCCTTGCTCAATACAACCATCCAAATGCGCTGACACCAGAGGTCGCTTCAGATACGCACGCTTTAGCTCTTCCTCGATGTGGTGAATCTGAACCATCTTATCAACGAAGAAGTTAACCTGCTTAAGATAGGCCTCTTTGAAATCTTCGATGCTCCTGAATTTGCGGGGGTCGCCGGTATGCGGCCCTAGCTGCCTACCCAAAAACTTACAGCAGCCATCGTTCAAAGCCAGATCCAAGCATTTGCCTACGCTCAAAAAACCCACAAGGGCAGGACCTAGCCCCTGGTTCTTGTCAGGCATGAGCCACTGGACACAACCTCCAACAGTCCAATCCCAGACCTCATCCGGAGGAACTCCCCGCCTCAACAGTATAGGGATGGCTTGAGAATCACTGTTAAAGGACGGGAAGCCAATGCCGGTATGGAGCAAATCTATAGCCCTATCAATGAATCCTGGGTCTATTTTGGGGTGGTAACGGATAACCAGCGTCGGCTGGATAGTGCGTATATTCATGCTGGCATCCAGGCACATGTAGGACATCTCATTGGTTGCGTCCTTGCCTTTTTCATCTACCCCACCCAGGGTGAAAGTCTGGAATTGGCTGCTGCCAACCGAGACCAACTCCCCCTCTGGAGGACGCAGGGAACTGATCCCTTCCATTTTCACCCAGAGGCATTCTAGCAGCTCCACTGCTTCGTCACGGGTAATCCTCCCCTCTTCTTTGTCTTTTTTGTAGAAAGGACACATTACGGTGTCAAACCTCGTTCCGCTCCCAGTACCGAAGTATTCAATTGCTGATCGGACAATATGCGAGAAGAAGAGGGACTGTAGAGCCTCCCAGAAATTGCGCGGCGGATTAGCTGGCACCCAGTCGCACACCTCGGCAATCTTCTCTAGTTCTTTTCTCCTGGCAGCATTGCTCTCCTTCTCAGCCATCTCCCTGGCCAGCTTAGCATAGCGCTGGCCGAAACGGCCAAAGGCTTCGTTGGCAATAATCATTGCCTCCAGATTGGCTATCTGGTCCAGATACTCCCTAGCCGTCTTGCCTTTTACCCCCTGCTGCCTGACCTCTTCCAACTTATCCTGGCACATCTTGATAATGCCGTTCTGGCCAATCTGCAACAGCCTTTTGTGGCCATGAGCAGCGCCCTCTATAAAGGTGTCTATGTATAGCGGTCCGCTGAAGCCCATCCACTCAGCCAGATCAGGTGGCAGCGCTGCCAAGACCCGGTCACGGAACGATTTTCCCTTCCAATAGGCGTGAATCTCTTGGAGATCCTTGGCCTCTTCATTGCTCACCCTCTGCGCATAAAAGCCCCCTGAGGAAATCGCTGTGTCCAGCCAGGTGTAGTCCCACTCTGGGAATGTGGGCAGGGCACCCGGTGACGAGGCGTAGTTACCTACAATCAACTCATCATTTTCAATGTAGATGGTCATATTATCTAGAATATTGGCCACAGCCTTGGCTCGCCGGAAGACCTCTGGCTGGCCTTCACTCTCCCGGTAAGCCTCAGTTAATAAGCGTGCCCGCTCAGGGCAGATCTTGGAGAAGGTGCGTAGGTGAGTCTTGATCCCTCTTAGGTAATCCAGTTGACCAGGCGTTCGCTGCTCCTTGGTAAATTCTACTGCCTCAGCGGCTACCCCAGGGTAAATCCTTTTTGCCCTCAACCTTTGTGTTCTTGGGGTCGATCCATAAGTTGTTGTGCCCATTGTTGTGGTAGCCATAACTCAACCTCCTGTGCTGGTATTGGCAGCGGCTCTGTTGAGACAGCAATGCAAACCCTCTTATTGCTTAGCCATTATGTCCTTCTGAGGGTTACAGGTTTCCTTAATCTCCTATCCCCACCACCATTTCCGGTGCCTCATTGCCAGGTTCCACCCAGAGCCCCTCAACCTAACTTGGAGAAAAGACAGCCTCTCGATATTGATACTTGAGTCTCCCGACCTCTACTTGTACCGAATAAACTCGTATTTATTGGGTCCTACAGAACTTTCTCACGGACCGGGAGGAGCGACCTTAGTATGCTGCATAATGGGAGCGACGTCAACCCCCCCATTTACTCGTCCGGTATACCGGTGACACATCACTTCTTTCGTAGGTTTTGTGTCGGCTAAGGAGCGCCTGGTCTTTGAGGTTTAGTCAGCCAGGAAGTGGAGACAAGCGGAGGAAGGGATAACCGAGGCAGTATTGAACATACCTCTGATCAAGAAGAATGTCGAAGCCAATCTGATCGGCAAACCGGAGGTGGCAGTTCTGGAGTAACTCCATCGGTTGGGCACTATCAAACAAAATAACGAATTGTGCAATGTTGCATCCGCCTGTCGTTTCTTGGTGGGCACCAAAGAACCTTGCGCATCGAATGGACAACGTAGGAATGCTTAGTCCTTCATGAACGTCATGGTTTCCGCCAAGGCACTTGCGCTTAGTTGCACAAATATTCAGCTTCATACAGCTTTGGAAATTGAAGAAGGTAATTCCAAAACTAAACACTAGTGCGGTTCGACGCGAGGACGTGCTTGGAGTTCACTGGCAAAAGTATTATTCTTCCAAGAGAGACCAGGAGCCGATTGTGGGAGGTTCGGGGTACTGTTATAATGGGGCCGGGATGAAGCACAGGCGCAAAAGCAAGACTCCGTCTGTCGGCGAACCTGAGACAGAACTGAGCAGACTACGCAGTGAAAACGCTGAGTCGAAGAGATCTCCGGATGAAGTCCGGCAGTTTCTAGCGGAGGAAAGGCAGTCAGGTCAGTACTTGGGACTATCTGAAGAGAAACTCCGCCTCCTGTTTGACAACGTTGATGTTGAGGTCGCGTTATCAGATCGGGATGGCACAGTCATCTACGTCAACCCGATGGTGGAGAAGCAGTTCGGTTACAAACGAGAAGAAATCATCGGCCGGAACTTTACTGAATTCGATCTGGATGCCACGCCAGGCGGCACGCAGGAGTTAGTCAGGCTTCATAAACGCACGATAGAGGAGTCTGGCCACACTTCTCTAGAAACTGAATTCAAGCATAAGAGTGGGAAAACGGTCCCTGTTCACATCCGTGGTGGGGTGATAGTAAAGGATGAACAGATTCGTGGCGTCATCAGTTTCATAGAAGACGTTACTGAACGCAGGCAGTGGGAAGAGCGTCTGGCGCGTCTCTATGATCAGGAAAAGGAGCTACGCCAGGCTATCCAGACCGAGTTGAACAGACGAGTCGAGTTTACGCGGATGCTGGCACACGAGCTCAAAACGCCTCTTAGCTCAATACTGTCTTCGGTCGAGTATCTTATCGAGGAGCCACACGATGAGCGTTGGCTGGACATTGTCAAGACCATCAATACTGGGGCTTCGGCCCTCAGGGCCAGGATCGACGAGCTTCTTGATCTGGCGAAGGGTGAAGTAGGAATACTCGAGGTGCAGACCGGGCCGGTTGATTTGCTACAGATGCTTCGTGATGAGGTAGACAGCCTAGCGCCTATAGCCAAGAGCCGCGGCCAGTCGCTACAGTTGGAGTTACCCCCCTCTCTTCCCCGGGTTCAAGCCGACTCGGCCCGCATTCGGCAGGTTGTAGCTAACCTCCTGGATAATGCCCTGAAGTTCACCCCCAAGGGGGGTAAGATCAGGCTGCGGGCCTATTCGAGGGATACCCATCTGGTGATAGAAGTCCAGGATAGTGGCCCCGGAATAGCGGAGGCAGATCAAAGTCGATTGTTCGAGCCATACCAGCGCCTGGCAAGGGACAAAGGGAGAGTATCAGGATTGGGGCTGGGGCTGGCTCTGTCTAAGAGGCTGGTTGAGCTCCACGGCGGGCAGATATGGGTCAAGAGCTATCTGGGTGGGGGAGCCTTGTTCGGTTTCTCCCTCCCCTTGGCAACCCCCCTTGAGCGAGGGGCCGATTCAAGAATAACAAGCAGACTGTGGAAGGTGCTCATCATTGAGGATGATCAGTCAGTTGTCGATTCTGTTGCGATCGCCTTCCGGAAGCACTGGCGAACGGCGGAGTTGCTGTCAGCCAGGATGGGTGGAGAGGGGGTTGAACTCATTGAGGACGGGCACTTTGATGCCGTTATCCTCGATCTTGGTCTCCCGGATATGGATGGCCTGGACGCGCTGAGACAGATCCGTCTTTTCTCCCAGGTCCCGGTCCTTGTGCTCTCGGTGCGAGAAGAGGAGAGCGATATCGCCCGGGCGCTGGGCTGGGGAGCAGATGACTACATTACCAAACCGTTCAAGAACAAGGAACTTGTGGCCCGACTGCAGGCTCGGGTCCGGCAGCGGACGTCTGCCGAAGAAGAGGCACCCATAGTCTGTGGAGCCTTGCGCCTCGACCCCATCACCTTTCAACTCCACCACGGCGGCACCAGGGAGGTAAGCCTCACCACTGTAGAGGGACACATACTGCAGTGTCTCA
>JBGOXA010000081.1:0-7006 GCA_041478915.1 Dehalococcoidia bacterium | reverse complement strand
GGAGAGGTGAGTGAAAATTCTGGGTATCATGGGCAGCCCGCGAATAAAAGGCAATACAGACGTGCTGTTGGACCAGGCCCTGGAGGGGGCGAGAAGCCAGGGGGCTGAGGTAGAGAAAATCATCATCGACAAGCTCAATATAGCCCCCTGCCGCGAATACTATGGCTGCGCGCGGGACGGCAACTGCGTCATCCGAGATGACATGGATGAGGTATATCCCAAACTTTTGAGCGCCGATGGTATCATAATAGCCTCGCCGATGTTTTTCTATGGGCTGAGCGCTCAGGTCAAGGCACTTATCGACCGTTGCCAGGCACTGTGGGCCAGGAAGCATATCCTCAAGCAGAACCTCTCTGGTTCTGGCAGGAAGGGTGCTTTCATTGCCGTCGGAGCTACCAAAGGCAAGAACCTGTTCAATGGGTCGATATTGACGGTGAAATACTTCTTCGAAGCCATTGGCGTTGAGTACAGCCATGAGCTTCTGGTATACGGTGTCGATAGGAAGGGTGAGATCAGAGAGCATCCGACGGCACTGGCAGATGCCTTTGAGCTGGGCAGGAAGCTGGCTCAAGGGTAGAAGCTCGCGTGGTATTGGAGAGGGAGGTGAGTCAATGAAGGATCAAATGGAGACAAGGACCGAAGCGCTGAAAACGGCATTACAGATGGAGGTAGATGGGAAGGAGTTCTACCAGAAATCCGGGGAGAAGAGCTACAGCCCCCTGGCGAGAACGTTGTTCCAGCATCTGGCTGAACAAGAGGACGTCCACTATAAGAAGATAAAGGAAATCTACGAAGCCGTTACCAGAAAGCAAGGATGGCCGGAAGAAGAAACCGTCCTCAAACATGAGAAGAGTTTGAGAAACGTTTTCAGGGAGGCCATAGAGGACATGGGTAAGAACGCCAAAGTCGCCTCAGGCGAGCTTGAAGCGATAAAGATCGGCTTGAAGTTGGAAGACCAGAGTTACAGTTTCTACTGGAGCCGGGACAAGGAAGCGACCTCCCATGCCGAGAAAGCCTTCTACCAGGTGCTAACTGCTGAGGAAAGAATCCACTACCTCACTCTGCTGGACTCCTACGAGTATCTGTCAGACCCGCAGGGCTGGTTCAGCAAGTCCGAGCACTGGGGCCTGGATGGCGCTTAAGTTTCCTGGTAACGATTGTGTCTAGAACATGGTGGGATGTGTCCGAAGGGCGAGTGTACAATGGTCTCAGGCATCCCACTTCTGGCAGACGAATTGGTAGGCAATGGCAGTTGAAGTAGAGCATCTGAAATCCATCCCCTATTTTTCCGGCCTGGGTTCTGGGGAACTCGAGGCAATCAGGCAGCTTGTCTTTGAGAGGTCGGCTGACAGGGGCGAACTGATCCTCATGGAGGATGAACCCACTCAAACGGTTTATTTCGTAGGTACAGGGGTGGTCAAAGCCTTCAAGACCTCAGCCGAAGGTAAGGAGCAGATTCTTTGCATCCTGCGACCGGGTGATTCTTTCAACGACGTTTCCGTATTTGACAGTGGACCGAACCCCGTCAGCGCCATAGCCATGAGCCCAGTTAGGCTGTACGGAATAAGCAAAGCTGACATGGAAACCCTGCTGCGAGAGCACCCGGGGATAGCCCTTAATATAATAAAGGTATTAGCCGGAAAGGTGCGGCACTTTGTCTCCCTGGTGGAGGATCTGTCCTTCAGACACGTTACAGGCAGGGTAGCCAAACTGCTCCTGGAGTATGCCACCAACGGAAGTGAGGAAGGGAAGGGAAAGAGCCCCAGGCCGAGGCTGACACAGCAGGACATGGCAGCTATGGTGGGGACGGCCCGTGAAGTAGTGGGCCGATCGCTCAAGGCTCTGGAGGAAGAGGGGGCAATAAGAATGGACAGGCACCGCATTGCGATTGTGAACAGAGAAGTCCTCGAGGAGAGAAGTGGTGTTGGTGGGGGATAAGGTGCCAAAGAGACTAAAGTCGCATTGGTCTAATGATGTACCTGCTAAAATTTCATTCATGATAGGGGGCATTGATGCTTGAAATGCCTGTCGTAAATGGGGAACTTTGTAACTTATGTGGCCTGTGCGTTGAGGTCTGTCGTTGTGGCGCGCTCGTGTTGGTTGGTGACAGTATCGTGGTCGTGGAGACAGCGGAGTGCGGCTATTGCACAGAATGCGAGGTAGTCTGTCCCACGGGCGCTATACGCTGCCCCTACGAGATCATCATCGAAGAATATCAATAGCACCGCCAATACATTATCGAGGAGCGCTATCAAGATAGGTAGTACTCGGCCAAGCGTTCCCGATAGTGGTTTGCATGCATCTTTTCTCCGACATCCGGCGACAGGGAAGACCTTAGCCAGGCGCGGATTGCTGGTTCCGAGTGTTCGGGTGTTTGCTGTCCACTGCGGCATCGGTGCCGCTAGCTTGTTGCTCAAGGTCGGCCATTGCTGCTGACATCGCTGCTCCGCCGATTAAGATATTGGCACAAACGTAGGTCCACACCAGCAAGACGATAACGCTGGCCAGCGAGCCGTAAACCACGTTGTAGTAGCCCAGGTGGCGGATATACCAACCCAATAGGGTATTAACAATCACGAGGATTGCTGCTGTTACCGCACCTGGCAGTAAGACGTAACGCCACCTTACCTTGACTGTGGGAACGAATTTATAGAGTATCATGAGGACACCAGCTATAGCGACTAAGAAAAAGAGGTTGTTTACAATGGTTCCGAAAACGCTATCACCGGTGAGAGGGAGATCTGTGCCGGGGAAATCTATATGTCTCACCAGCTTGAAGAGGAGAGTCCCCACATAGGCAAGCAAAACGAGAAGAGCCATACCCACCAGTAAAGAGAACTCCCACAGCTTCCGCCGCAAGAAGGTCCTGGTTCCAGCCCCCGTTAGCCCCCAGGCCCGGTTGATGGATCGCATTACTGCTCCAAAGAACAATGTGGAGGAAAGCAGCGTTCCCAAGAACCCGACGATGCCCAAAGGGCCACGCAAGGCCGCAGCGCTATCCACGGCCCTGTCGAGAAAGTCGAGGGTTACCGGTGTCTCTTCGCCGAAGTGCTGAACAAACCAGTTGACTATCTCCTCTGGCTCGGTGACATAGCTGAGTATACTGACAAAAAGGATGGTCGCCGGCAGGAGAGACAGGAGGGAATAGAAGGCTACCCCGGCAGCCAGGTGCATACCTTCCTGGTTAGAGAATCGGCGCGCTGTAGCCTGCATAAGAACGAATGTCTTGGCCAGAAAGACAACAGCGCGGTCGCGCCAAGACTCCAGGGTCTTGCTGCTCACCTCTGCATTCCATACCTCCTCAGGGTAGCGGTAGCTGAGGGATATACGCAGCCGATCCCATCTGGAAAGCAGGGCTTCCTTGCACATAGTCTGTCTCTGCAGCGGCGTCTATCGGCGTTGACCTGTGCAGCAATGTTATCAGAGTCCCCCCACCAGGGCAATAAGATGACCGAGATCACCGTATAACCCAAATGGGTACCAGTAGGAAAAGGAGGGCAGGTTGCGCTATGCTGCCACTCTGTCTGAAGCCAGGCTCTGGAGAGGGACTTGGCTAGCCGGCTGCTGGAGCGACCTGGTGACGAACCCCCCCCTGGTAATTTTGCGACAAAAGTCGCATACACAGGCAGTTTGGCATCCTAAAATGAGTGTTGCTGGAAAGGAGGCTCCATCATGATAGCGACAATAGAAGCGAATCAAGAAGGAGCGACAAAGGGAGGGGTTGCACGGCAACAGTGTTGCCATTATTGGGTAATTGAAGACCCGACAGACCGTGCAAGCGAAGGAGTGTGCAAGCTTTGCGGGGCGCACAAGAAGTTCATGAATTATTTACCTGATTGCTTGCAAGCGGGCGAAGAGGAGTATGAAGCATGGCTCAGCAGGCAGAGAGACTATATAAAAGGCAGCGAGCTGGAGGACGAAGCGGTGCCCCAGGGGAGAAGAAAATGATAACAACAAAATCAAATGCGGAGAAATCCGGGGCACAACATAGAGTTACCAGGTGGTACCCGAAGAAGGATGACGACATGATAATCGAGCGCTGGGCAGACGCGTGTAGCGAAAAACATGAGTCTTGTCGTGATTGTGTATCTCTGGAGGAATGCCAGGACCTAGTGGATAGGTTGATTACTTGTATGGAAGTCAGACCACCACGGCACCGGGAAGTCATAGGCAGGGAAGAGTAGCGGACAAAAAGAAAAGTGAGGAAACGGCACGGGGAATACAAGGAAGTCTGGCAGAAGGCCAGGATGATGGCCAGGGGTGGGGTGTTCCCTCCGAACTTCCGGATTGCTTAGCCCCCCTAAGTAAGAAGCCCCACCCCTGGCGTGGGAAGGAGCCAAACGGGCAGACCGGCAAAGGGGTGCTGAAGTGATTAGAGAACCGGGTGAAAGCCAGCAATGGATGGCAGTGAGGCCGAGCAGATAGCTCGGCCTCACTGTTTTGATAGCTCCAAGGGCTCGCCTTCAATTAACAACTTTGTCGCTGGGTGGTAGTCGCTGATGTGAGGAAACCCACTCTGGGTCCGGGTGGTGGGGCCTGCGAACGAAAGGCTGAGGCTGTTATAATAGAAGGTTGGCAGAGTGGCTATAGACTAGCGCCCCCAGCTTTGACTGGAATAGCGCTTCGGGTGAACGGGCATGCTTCGCCCCTCGCGAATAGCAAGTTACATATCGTGCAGAAATGAGAGAGGAGCAGGAATAATGAGTATCAAGATCCGGCCAGCCCGACGCGACGACGCGGCCTTATTGGCGTGGGTTATGCTCATGGCGGGGCGGTCACATCTGGAACGAGGAATGTGGGACATCGTGATTTCGCAGCCGGAGGACAAGTGTCTGGCGCTCCTTAAAGTGCTGACCCTAACACCGCCGCGGCACATGTGTTCCTACGCAGAGTTCCTGGTGGCCGAAGTGGACGGTCGTGCGGTGGCCGCCCTGGAAGGCTACGATCCAGAGACAAATGGAGAAGCGACGGTGACCGAGCCTCTTGCCGTAGCGGCCAAAAAGGTGGGATTGACTCAGGACGATATGGCGGCGGGGGAGAAAGGCCTAGCGGCCTTCATGACGTGCCACCCGGACATTGCCGAGGGGGCGTGGATTGTGGAGCATGTGGCCACGCTTCCGGAGTTCCGTCGTCAGGGAGTGGTCACCAGGTTGCTGGAGGCGATACTGGAGAAGGGCCGGCGGCGAGGCTTTGGCTTGGCGCAGATCAGCCTCTATATTGGCAATACGCCGGCCCAGCGTGCTTACGATAAGGTTGGCTTTGAGTTCTTCGATGAGAAACGTCACCCCGATTTTGAGGCTGAGATCGGCTGTCCTGGCATGATGCGGATGCTGTGTGATCTCTGAGTGTTGGATTGCGCGTAGAACGCCCTCTGCGCCGGGGACCTGTGGCACTTTAGGCACCCTTGTATCCTAAGGCTTCGATTACCGCCGGAAGCTTAAACGCGGCTATAATAGATCAGAACAAGGAGGCCCCTTTGCGGATTGTTCGCTTTGCTGCTGAGGGAAAGGCCAGATACGGCATATTGGAAAACAACATCATACGCGGCTTCCACGGCAGCCCCTTCACACATTTCAGGAGATCTGCGCTTCCCTCTCCGCTTGACGGAAAGACATATGAATTGGACAAGGTAAAGCTGCTGCCTCCTTGCCTCCCCTCCAAGATAGTGGCCCTGGGTTTGAACTACCGCAGCCACGCCGAAGAGACGAAACTACCTATACCTCAGGTGCCATTGATCTTTCTTAAGCCGTCAACGGCAGTCATAGGCCCTGACGACAAGATTGTCCTACCGCCTCTTCCCAAGCAACGTGTGGACTACGAAGGTGAGTTGGGGGTGGTCATTGGCCGAAGGGCGAAGAACGTGCCACAGCACAGAGTAGGGGACTATATCATAGGCTACACCTGTGTTAATGACGTCTCCGAGCGCTATGCTCAAAGGGACGATGGCCAGTGGACGAGAGCTAAGGGCTACGATACCTTTGCACCGATAGGTCCCTGGATCGAGACCGAGGTAAGCCCCAGCGACTTGAAGCTGGAGACCTACCTCAACGGCCAACTGCGCCAGTCTGCCCGCACCAGCGACCTTATTTTCGGCGTAGCTGAGCTGATAAACTTCATCTCGGGCGTAATGACCTTGCTGCCCGGCGATGTAATCGCTACCGGCACGCCCTCGGGTATTGGCAAAATGAGACCAGGCGATGTGGTCGAGGTCAGGATTGAGAAAATCGGGACCCTGAGAAACGCGGTAGTGGCCCAGGAATGATGTACCGGTGACATTGGTGTGAAAGGAGAGAAGGACGTTGGCAAAACTGAAGCACCTTTTCCAGCCTGTGAAGATCGGCACCATGGAGGTGAAGAACAGGATCGTGATGTCTGGCATGGAACCCGGCTTTGGGATAGACGATGACGGGTGTGTCACCGCCCAGCATACCGAGTTCGTCGTCGAGAGAGCCCGAAGCGGGCCGGGTATGATCATAACTGGTGCTGCTGCAGTACACCCTTCGGGCGTGTCAGGCCCAAGACTGATGAACTCTGTGCACCTGTGGGACGAGAGGGTGTACCCCAGCCTGGAAGAGATGATAAAGGCAGTGCACCAGTACGATGTCAAATTTGGGGCACAGTTGAACCATGGGGGTGTGAACCATGTTCCGGAGTTGAGCGTTTGTCCTTCGGTGATTCCAGAAATGCTTCAGGCGCACATGCCAGTAAGGGAGGCCACCAGGGAAGAGCTGAAGGAGTATGTCCAGGCTTTTGGAACAGCAGCATGGCGATGTGCCAGAGTCGGGTTCGACTTCGTAGAAATTCATGGTGCTCATGCATACCTGATAAACGAATTCCTCACTCCTTTCTACAACAGACGAACGGACGAGTACGGTGGCAGCTTTGAGAACAGGATAAGGTTCCTGATTGAGATTGTACGGGAGGTCAGGAAAAGGGTGGGCCGCAGTTTCCCGGTGGGCGTGCGGCTACCTGGAGACGACCTCATAGGCGAAGGAGGATGGAGCTT
>JBGOXA010000211.1:0-3891 GCA_041478915.1 Dehalococcoidia bacterium | reverse complement strand
GATAGTCCTCTCTGCACCGCTCTTTACACCCCTGCCACCCGTGCACAAGGCTCGCCATGAGAAACGGGGGGCTACGCAGACAATGCCGACCAGGACTAGACCGATCACAATCAAAACGCCGACTGCATTCTGATCCCTGATGATCGCCAGGCCCCCGTATCCACCCCCGGAGAACCCCCCGGAAAACGGTGGGTGGTCATCACCAGTCGGGTTGAAGAATGCCAGACTGCCCAGCAGGGCAGCAGCAAAGGCAAAAATGCCCAGCCACCTGTTCCAAGGCCGCAGGAAGGTGGGAATTCTGCGCAGCGATAGTACCAGAATGACCAACAGGCTGACTGCCATTGGTAGGATAACGCCTGCGCCCAGGGCGCGGAGAAGATTGTGCCAGAACCCAATTATAAAACCGGCGGCCAGGAAAAATGCAAACAGTGGCCGGGTCGAGGAGGAGGTCAAAATACGGATGAGGATGCCCATGAGTGTCCCAACTCACCTAGAACATGCTTAGTTGCTGCGGCTGTTGCTCAGGCTCCGGCAGTCCTTCTACCTGGTTCAGCAAAGAAGGTATCCTGAGCATATCCGCCTCGATGGTGCGGCGTAGACTCTGCTGGTGCAGGGCAGCCGCGGGGTGATACATGGCATAGTAGACGACACCACCTTCTTTGCGCTCTTTACCGTGGACCTTGCTAATCGTTTCCCCAGAAAAAAATCTGGCCATCGAATACCGCCCCAGTGTGACGATCATCTTGGGGTGAATCAGTTCTATTTGACGGTCGAGCCACTTCTGACAGGCTTTTATCTCCATTGGTAGAGGATCTCGGTTTCCCGGCGGCCGGCACTTCAGAACGTTACAGATATAGACCTCTTCCCTTCTCATGCCGATTGATGCCAGCAGTTCATCCAGAAACTTTCCCGCTGGACCAACGAAAGGCCTTCCTTGCTGGTCTTCATGCCAGCCGGGTGCCTCACCGATGAATACTATGTCCGCATCCTCCGCCCCCTCACCCGGCACTATCCTGGTACGATGCTTGGCTAATTCACACTCTCGGCAGCTAGCTATCTCCTGGTGAAGATCGATCAGTGCTGACACCTTTCTTCCAACCTGGTGCGATAGTAACATAGCCAATCGAGCTAAGTCAATCTGGGAAGTTTTCAAGGGCCAACGGCATGGGTCACGTGCTGCTGGCATGTCATAATCTCTGCTGCTTGACACCCTCTACTGTTAGATGGTAAATCTATGTTGGCATCCTATGAAGACGAGTGCCGATTCAGAAGATAGGAGAGGGCAATGGTAGGAATAATGTCATATGGCGCTTATATTCCCTGGCACCGGCTGAACCGAGGGGATTGCGCTAAAGCCTGGGGCGGCTTTGCCATGCCTGGCGAACGGGCGGTGGCCTATTATGACGAGGATAGTTTAACCATGGCTGTGGAAGCAGCTATGGACTGCGTGACCGGCTGGGATTCGCGAAGCGTGGACGGCCTTTTCTTTGCCACCACTACCTCTCCCTACAAGGAGAAGCAGTGCTCGGCCACGATAGCTATGCCCCTGGATCTGCGTCGGGATATCCGGACCGCCGACCTCAATACTTCTCTGCGGGCAGGGACAACTGCCCTGGCGCTGGCGGTGGATATCATCAAAGCTGGCTCGGCAAACAGCATTCTGGTTCTTGCGGCTGATGAGCGGGTGGGTGCCCCAGCCGGCATGCTAGAGCAGCAGATAGGTGATGGGGCTGCTGCTTTTCTGGTGGGCAACAAGAATGTCATTGCCGAGATTCAGGACAGCTATTCTATCTCGGATGAGTTGGCTGGGACATGGCGGTCTGACGGCGACGCTTTCGTGCGCTCTTGGGAAGACCGTATGGTGCTGGACGAAGGCTATTCCAAGCTTCTGCCGGAAGTTATGTCTGGCTTAATGAAGAAACGCGGTCTATCGCCAAAAGACTTCAGCAAGGTGGTCTTTGACCCTCCTGGCGATCCAAGGAGGCACGCACGGGTAGCAGCGGAACTTGGTTTCGGGGCCGCTCAGGTACAGGATCCCTTTAGCCTCTTCATGAATGTAGGTCTTACTGGCTGTGCTATGGCCCCGCTGATGTTGGTAGCTGCTTTGGAGGAGGCTAAGCCTGGAGACAAGATACTCTTTGCTGGTAGCGGCAACGGCGCCGACGCCTTCGTCTTGCAAGTGACCGACGCTATACAGAAACTGGCAGAGCGCCGCGGACTGAAGAGGCACTTGGAGTCCAAGACGGTAATGGCCAACTATAATAACTATCTGCGCTGGCGCAACCTGGTTCCTCAGGAGGCGGCCAGTCGACCTGAAAAGCAGCACATCCGGCTGTCAGCCATCTGGCGAGAAAGGAAGCAACTCCTGGGTCTCTGGGGTGTCAAATGCAGGCGCTGCGGCACCCCTCAGTATGACAACGGTGCCGCCACAACGGGGCCTATCCGCATCTGTGCTGTTTGCCAGGCCCAGGGCGAGTTCGACGACTACAACTTCGCTCGAAGGAAGGCCACCGTATTCAGCTTTACTCAGGACAACCTGGCTCCCGTTGTTGATCCCCCGGCTTCCGTGGTGCTGGTGGAGTTCGAAGGTGGAGGGAGAGCATTTTTTGATCTCACCGACCGGGATCCAACCAAGGTCGAGATTGGTATACCTGTGGAGATGACCTTCAGGAAGTTGCACTTCGATCGGGGCATTACCAACTATTTCTGGAAAGCCCGACCAGTAAGGTAAAGGAGGCAAGAGATGCCAGGAAGCATTAAGGATAGGGTTGCTATTGTAGGCATGGGCTGCACCCAGTTTGGGGAGCTTTGGGAGAAGGGCCCCAACGATCTCATTGTGGATGCTGTGAATCAAGCCTTGGCTGATGCCGGCATAGAGATAAAAGACATTCAGGCTGTCTGGTCCGGTACCCTCTTCAGTGGCTCCGGGGGCCGGACGGTCAGCGAGGCCCTGAGGCTCCAGTACATACCAGTTACCCGCGTGGAGAATGCTTGCGCCTCTGGTCATGAAGCAGTTAGAGGCGCTGCCTATGCCATAGCTGCCGGCATTTACGATATTTGCTTGGCCGTGGGCTATGAGAAGCTGAAGGACGAGGGCACCAGTGGATTGCCAGGCATGGAGAACCGCACCAATACCCACTACCAGTCGAGCATGCCCGGGGTATTCGCTATGATGGCCACCAGGTATTTTAGCCGTTATGGGCTCAGCCCCCAGGAGGGTAAGACTATGCTAGCCAAGATCTCGGTGAAGAGTCACCATAACGGCGCTATGAATCCTAAGGCCCATCTCAGGAGAGAGATAACCCTGGAGCAGGTCTTGAATGCTCCTATCATCGCCTGGCCCTTGGGCCTGTTTGATTGCTGCGGTGTCTCCGACGGCGGTGCCGCTGCTATCCTGGTCCGCGCTGATATGGTCAAGAGTTTCCCTAACACCCCGGTGTACATCAAGGCCCTCCAGATATGCGCCAGCCCAACCACGGGCCGATTGGTCACCACCTATGACTACACCCATGTTGAAGAAGCCTATCGGGCTGGAATAGCCGCCTATAAAGAGGCCAGCATCACCAATCCCCGGAAGGAGATAAGCATGGCAGAGGTCCACGACTGCTTCTCCATCACCGAGTTGGTGGTGATGGAAGACCTGCAGTTCAGCCCGCGCGGCCAAGCCGGCGAGGATGTTAAGGCGGGCCGTTTCAATCTGAACGGCGAACAGCCCATCAATACCGATGGGGGTTTAAAATGCTTCGGTCATCCCTTGGGGGCCAGCGGCATCCGCATGATCTATGAAGAGTATAAGCAGCTTCAAGGGAAAGCCGATCTGCTGAAAAATCCCGGCAAGCCGTCCCGGCAAGTGAAAAACCCGAAGTTAGGGCTGACCCATAACTTGGGAGG
>JBGOXA010000011.1:0-14818 GCA_041478915.1 Dehalococcoidia bacterium | reverse complement strand
TCCTGAGTCATCTTGGACGTATCATGTTCAAAGACCCAATCCCTCTTTACTAACCATTGAGGCGCAGCACCCTCTTCGTCCATCCACTGAACAAACCTGGCCGTGCTGTCGGCCATGCCAGCCGTGGCACCACCGCCGATGGGCAGAAAAACATACCCATCCTTGCAGCGGTGAAGCATGGGCGAGACGGTGAGGACATACTTTATTGCGGGTCCCATCCTGGGGAAGTTGAATGGGATGCATTCCCAGTAGTAATAGCTCCCCGTTGCATGCTGCAGCAGGTAGGGCTGAATCGCAGCATCCACATGCTGCCCTTCACCGGTGGCTTCGCGATGCCACAGCGCAAATAGCGAGGCAAAGACGCCCTCGATGCCGCCATGCAACCCGGCAGAGGGCCAGCTCACCCAGGTCGGCGCGCGGTCGGGGTCACCCGTGATGAAAAGAATGACGCTGGCAGCCCATATAGTGAGATCAGACGCCTTGTAGTGCGATTTGGGACCGCTGCTTCCGTAGGGGGTGACGGACGTGAGAATAATATCAGACTTTACCCTGCAAAGATCGGCATAGCCTAGGCCCAGGGCATCCAGATAGTCGGGATAGAATGACTCCAGGACAATGTCTGCCGTCTTCACCAGTCGTTTGAATACTTCCCTTCCATCCGCCTTCTCAATATCCAGCGTGATGCTTCGCTTGTTGCGGTTGTAGGCAAACCAGAAGAGACTCTTTTCGGGATCGGGGATATCCTTGTAGAAAGGCCCCAGGTTCCGGCTGGGGCTACCTCGGGGAGGCTCTATCTTGATGACGTCAGCCCCTAGATCGCCGAAGATCTGGCCCCCGATCAGACACCCCCCTTCAGTGAGGTCGAGGACACGATAGCCGCCAAGCATAGTGTCATCTTGCATGGATATCTCCCCCTCGATTACTATTACCTTTCCGCGTCTTTGTTCCGACCCGGCAATTGCCTGCTGTGATCCTCTGTCTAACGATTCCAACTCCCGTTTGATTTCAAGCGATGACCTTAAAATGGTCGATGTCTAGAATACTGGCTTCCCTTTTGTCTCTGAATACCGCCTGCACCCGCAAGCCAACCTTCAGATTAGACGGGTTGACTTCGTCTACGAAGTGGCAGAGGCCGGTATCTGCTCCGTCGAGTTTGATGATGCCTACAGCATAGGGAGGCTGCTTCGGTTGAAAGAAATCGGAATAGTGTTCGTTGACAACCGTGAAAGTCTCCAGCGTTCCTTCCTTGCGTACTTCAACCCACTCGTCCATCGGCACTGAACACTTGGAGCACACCATTTTGGGAGGCACATAGACCTTCTTGCACTTGGGACATCTGAGGCCCATGATACGCTGATTGTCCCTTAGCTCTATCAGGAATCTGGTGCCAATCCTGCCCGCGCATGACCAGACGGGCAGGTCCAGCCGGTCGTTCATGATGAGGGGTTGCAGTCTCTCCGTCTCCTTTCCTGTTGGCTGCCCCCGTATATCCTCGCTAGTCTCCTTCCTCGGAGGCTCATCCCACAGGACATTGAAATACTTGATATCCTCTCTTTCCCCACGGCGTTGCTCGCGAGGTTTGAGTTCCATTTGAACGCACAGCCCTCTCTTGAGCCTTTCTTCTTCCGGCGAGTCAGGGCTTACGTTGAGGAAGTGGTAAAGCGCAACGCCCTCATCCAACCAGGCCACACAATGGAGGTACTGGTCAGGTTCCGTCCGTCCCAGGAGATCCATCTGAGGCAGGACGATCTTGTACCAGCTATCGAGATACCCCTTGCCGCTCAGTCTCTCCCAGCCATCGGGATATTCGGGCAATCTGACGTGGCACGGGGCGCACACAACGACGGGAGGGAAGTGCAAATGCCCGCATTTGGGGCATCGGTTGCCCCAGAGTATGTCCTTGTCCCTCAGATCACTCCAGGCCTTCGTCAGATACGGTCCTGCGGCGAACCGGTAGTCGATCGCCAGCTTGTTTTCTACCCTTATGAGCTCTTCCTTTTTCTTCTCTTGTGTCATTTCGAATCCCTTCACTCTTGATTTAGTCAAGGTCAAGCCTATTGCTCAGCAGGTGAGCCACCGTCCAGCTCAGCCCACCCCAGCCGGTGCTAAGGGCAAGATGAGGCTTCCGGGTTATCTGATGCTCACCAGCGTCTTCCCTGAGTTGCAGCGCAGCCTCCAGCGGCCGCAGCACTCCCGTGGAGGCGATGGCATTGGTAGCCAGAACTCCACCCGAGGGATTGACCGGGAACGGACCCTCCATATTGAATTCACCTTTCTCTTCCAGCTTCCAGGCCTCTCCTTCGCCACACAAGCCATAGGACTCGATCCACAGCAACTCACCATAGGTTGAAGGAGTATACAATTCAGCAACGCTTATCTGCTTCCGGGGGTTGGTTATTCCATTTCGCTTGAAGAGTCTGCCTACGGCCTCAGCGAGACTGGCAGTGGACACGAGTGGTGCTCCAAACTTGGTCTGGAGGCCACTATTGTGTGCCGATTCCCAGTCTACCACCCACACCGGCTTCTTAGCTATCTTCCTCGCTTTCTCTTCAGGAGCGACAATGATGGCAGCAGCCCCCTCTGAAGTGGGACACATGTCCAGGTATCGGAGAGGTGTCAGGACGTACGGCGATGCCATTATCTGATCGATGCTCTGCAGCCCGAGTTTGAGGTGCGCCCAGGGATTTCGGCAGGCGTTCTTGTCTGCTCTGAGACGCACCATGGCAGCGTGCTCTTCCTTGCAGCCGGTTCTTTGCATGTAGTCGAAGGCGAACATGGCCAGGATGCCCACCGCCGCGCGCATCAGCGACCGTCCATCGCAGGGATCGCCAGTGAGTCTGATTGCTGCTCTGCTGTCGGCCTCGCTCTGTTTTTCAAAGCCTACTGCCAGCACGGTGTTGAACAACCCTGAAGCAGCATATTCAAAGGCAGTAGAGGCAACCGTGGCGCCAACGGTCACGCCGGTGGCTACATGTACCCCGCTCTTGAGGTAGCCACCAATGTGATCCATCTGCCACATCTCCGTCATGGAACGATTCTCAAAGAATTCCATGTTGCCCATGACGATGGCATCAATGTCCTTGAATTCAAGGTTGGCATCATCAAGTGCGGCCTTCGCCGCCTCATAGGATAGCTCGGGTATGTTGACATCGGGACGCTTGGTTCGGTGATATGTTCTGCCAACTCCGACGATGGCAACTCTTCTCTTACTCATTCTGCATGCCTCCCTAGAAACCCTTTTCCAGTACCAGTACGCAGTGTTCCTGCCCACAGGGCCCGTTGGAACCATGGGCCAGTGCCTTGCGAGCGCCATCAATCTGTCTTCTGCCCGCCTCTCCCCTGAGCTGCAAGGCACTTTCGACCACCCTAACCATTCCGGCCACCATTCGGGGATTGCCGGAAAGGACTCCACCAGAGGGATTTACAGGGATAGCACTACCAATCTGCGTCGCTCCTGAGTCAAGCAACTGGCCGCCCCCCCCAGGTCCACAGAGCCCTAGTCCCTCGGTCCAAAGTAGTTCTTCGTAGGCATAGTGCTCCGAAATCTCGAACAGGTTGATTTCCTTTCCAGAATTGGAAATTCCAGCCATCTTGTACGCCTGCTTTGCAGCTACCTGCAGCGAACGGGGCTCAGCCAGATCTCTGTCGCCCAGAAAATGGGCATCGTAAGACTGCCCCATGCCCGTAATCCATACCGGCTTATTGGTCAGCTTCTTGGCCCTATCTTCTTTGGCCAGGATCAGGGTACAGGCCCCGTCGCATATCGGTCTTACCTCCTTTGAGGTGATGGGGTAGGCCAGAAATGGCGCTTTCATCACCTCCTCCGATGAAACATTCGCACCAAAGCGAACATAGGGGTTGGATAAACCGTTCTTGCGATTCTTGACCACCACACGGGCACATTGCTCCCGGGATATCCCATACCGATACATGTACCGGATCTGCCCCAAAGCTGCAGCCTGTAGGAAATCCAGCCCAAGCTTCTGATGAAAGATCGGCTCAAAGCAGAAGTTATCTACGATAGACTGGTTAGTGTTAGATTCCTTGCAGCACGCTGTTACCAGAATGACATCGTGGTGCCCAGAGAGAATCTGTATCATCGCAAAGGCCACGGCGTTGATGCCCTCTGTGCTCACCTTGACCTCCGTCCGAAGGTGAGAGCCGGCCACCTCACCGTGGGTTACATTGGCGATGGCTCTTCCCTCCATAAGCCAGTTGCTGGACGTTACTGTGGCATCTATACCAGAGCCGTCCTTGGCCCAGGTGAGCCCGGTCTCTTGCAGCACCTTCTCGACCGTGTGAGACGTAAGCTCATGTGAGCGCCATCGGTCGTGTGCTCCTTCATAGGTTGTCTGGGCTACTGCCACTATGCCAACCCTTTCTCTCATTCAAAAACCTCCGTTGACTTTGATGTCCAGCCGACTCGCCTCAAAGGCGAAACAGCTTGCTGCCATGATTCCAGACGACTAAGTAAAAGGATGCACGAGAATGTCTCACTCCCAGCCATCGAGGTTGCGTTCAATCTCACCCCGAATCCGTGCGGCTCCCTCACCTACTTGTCAGTAGATACCCACGGGCAGAGCCCGTGGAACTCTGCCCTTCGGGTTTAGTAGACACTGGCCTAAGTTGTCATATCAGGGCCAATGCAACCGATTTCTGATGCCCACTGATTCTTCGGGAGATTTTACCCCGATAGTATCAGCATGTCAATACTTGCGTGCTAGAATATGTGTCATTATGCGCCTCTATTGCGCTAAGGTTCCGCATTATGATGCTGTTAGTGCCTTGTTGTGGTTCATATCGTGGAGGAGACGGTTGACAGGAGGTACCTGGTAGCCTAGACTATTATGTAAAAACAGAGCTAAAGGACGAATGCTCCACGCTTGTCGTGTAGGGACTCTTAATCAGGGAACATCGTGAGACTGCATGTATCGGGATATACTGGGGCTGAGGTGGCTATGGAGGATATCGACGTTCACTTGGACACTCTCGATTTGAGCATTCTCAGTGAGATGGAACTTGATGGGAGGCAGCCCATATCAGATCTAGCCAGGAAGCTTGGGATCAGCCGGACATACGCCAGGAAGAGATTCCAGAGGCTTTTGGATCGAAACATTTGCCGGATTGCAGCTTTTACCCACCCGCTCGCTCTGGGATACCACACCTTGGCACTGACAGGTATTCAAGCATCACCGGGAGAGCTGCATGCAGTCGCTGACAGGCTCCGGGCTTTTCCTAATGTGAATCTGGTAGTCATAGCCGCCGGCTGGCAAGATATCTTTGTCTTGGCCATGTTTGCCAATCCAGCAGACCTTTCTAGCTTCTTGGCGAGGGGATTGGGCAGCATCCCAGGCATCAAATCCACAGAGACAATGGTGGTCATCGAGTGGAGAGTGTCGTTATCATACCTATCCCCCCGCCAGTGGAGAAGCATCCTTTTTTCATACCCACCCTCGTCTCGTTCGATTCAGGACAATCGGCAAGAACAGGATTCAGCTTTCGTTCAGCAAATAGGTCAAGACTCAGACCTCAGCATTGACCAGCTTGACTTGATGATTCTCAGGGAGATAGAGCAGGACGCACGCCAGCCGGTTTCACATTTAGCCAAGAAGCTTGGCATCAGCCGATACGATGCATCTCCAAGGCTACAGAGGCTTCTGAACAAGAGGATCACGAGCGTTGTCGCCTTTCCCAGCCCACTCGCTCTGGGCTATCACATCTTCGCCTTGATAGGTGTCAAAGTCTCACTGAAGGAAATCGATAAAGTACTGGACAAGGTTGAGGCTTTGCCAAACGTGGAGTGGCTAGCCAGGGTGGCCGGCCGGTATGACGTGATTCTGTGGGCGATGTTCCACGATGCGATTGACTTGTCTCGCTTTCTAGGGAGAGAACTGGGCGCCATCCCAGGCGTCGTATCTAGCGAAGCCATGATAGGCCTGGAATTAAAGAAGATGTCTTTTGGACGTCTGGCATCCTCACATGTGGGACTGCACTAGATCGTTTACACCACGAGTCTGGTCTTCTCAACAGAGTCCTGCTAGGAGGATGGGTCACCAGGCGGACAACACGCATCAATTGGGCACAAAGCAACCGCTCGCTTGTGCCCAACATAGCTTTGGGCAAGTAGTCGTGACCCAAGCTCCTAGCAGTAACCCCCCGGCCTACTACCACGATGTTTGGGCCTGTACTCTACAAGAGTGCGCCAGCGTCTAGATATTCGCTTCTACGTTGTACGTAGTTGCGTCCGTGTCTTGCTTTTAGAACTCGGGCCCGTTGGGTCATCACGCAGATGGTTGCGATAACCGATCATTCTTGGTCGCCCTGGTCGAGAGGCTTAAGTGTCAACAGTTTCTTCACAATTGCTGGATACTTTGCAATGAATAGCAATTCCTCTTCAACAAGTGGTTTCTGAGCTTCAACATTGGCGTATCTTACCAGTTCCAGAATCTCCTGGGCTTCCACAGGACTAGCAAATGATACCGCTATCTTTCCCATCACATGGCTGAAGCCCGATATGCCGCCATATTCCCCAGTGCATATTTCCCTTCCGGTTTCAACAAGCTCAGGTTCACCTCTTCCGAGTTCCCAGTAATCATAGAGCTCATAATTGCTGGCGTTCTTCAAAACGCCGTCAGCATGAATGCCAGAAGCATGAGCGAAAGCATTATCCCCCACCCCTGGCTGATTCACCGGAATGGGGACTCCAAAGGCATAACTTGCGAACTTGGCCAGTTTCCATGATTTGGACAGATCGATCGGGTCACCAAGTCGATATTGCTCGGAGAACCCCTTGGATTTAGTAATAGCTAGAACCACCGCGACTAGGTCAGCGTTACCTGCTCTTTCACCTATTCCATTGATTGTGGTGTTGATATAAGCGTCTTGCCCACCATCTATAGCTCCTTTGGCCCCAGATATCGAGTTAGCAACTGCCATACCTAAATCACCATGGCAGTGAAGCTCAATTGGCATCCCTGTATTCTCCGCCAGTGTTCTCACAGCTTCATAAATGGTAAATGGGTTATCGTAACCCAGGGTATCACAGTACCTCAACCTATCGGCCCCGTGTTCCTTGGCTGCCAAACCAAATCTAACAAGGAAGTTCAAATCTGTCCGGGAAGCATCCTCGGCGTTTACCCCTATGGATTCTGCTTCATGAGATTTGGCTGCTTCGACGGCTTCCACCGTCATGCGTATGATATCTTCTCTGGTTTTCTTACCCAAGAACTTGCCAGAGAGCATCTGGTCCGATGTAGATATGGAGAGATTGAGATGCCTTATGTTAGGGATTAGCTTGAATGCGAGATCTACATCCTCAGCAATCGCCCTCACCCACCCCCCTAGTCGAATACGTTGCAGAACCCCGATTTCAGACAACTCAAGATTGGCTTGAAGATAGTACTTCTCATGACGCGTGGTGGGGAAACCAAATTCTGATTGGAAGACCCCCATGTCATTAAGGTAAAGATTTACCATGGTCTTCTCGAGCTTTGACAGTCCCAGTTTTGCAGTTTGAACACCGTCTCTATTAGTTACATCGATGATATGAATCTTACCCATCAATCCCTCCCGAATGATCAGTGACCGACAGCTTGTAGCTGCGATCTTGAAAATACATCGTACAATACACTTGATAACAGCAGCACAACACCGGTTTCCTTTGCACTAGTGAGTCGCTAAGCTCGCCTGAAGCGCCAGAGTCTCTCGATCACTGCATCAGCCACCTGCGAGGTGCCTACTGCTGTTTGGGGTTCCTCTGGTTTGAGGTCATAGGTAACATTTTTCCCCTCAGCAATAACTTCGGCTATTGCCTTCTCCAACATCTGAGCTTTTGCCTGCTCACCAAGGTGGCGCAACATCATTACCCCTGAGAGCATCATGGCCATGGGATTGGCTCTATTCTGCCCAGCATATTTGGGGGCACTGCCATGTACGGCCTCAAACACAGCGATGCCGTCTCCAAAATTCACCCCAGGAGCTAATCCCAGCCCTCCGATCAGGCCGGCACAAAGGTCGGAAAGCAGATCACCGTAAAGGTTCGGTGCCACTATTACATCAAATTGCTAAGGCCTTCGCACCAACTGCATATTCATGCTATCGGCCAGCTTATCCTCGAATTCGATGTCAAGGTATTCTGTAGCGGTCTCCCGAGCAACAGAGAGAAACAGCCCGTCCGAGAACTTCAAAATGTTGGCTTTGTGCACCGCTGTCACCTTTGTTCGATAATGAGCACGAGCATATTCAAACGCGAATTTGACAATTCTCCTACTGCGCGTTTCAGAGATTATCTTTATGCTAAGCCCTGAGTCTTGCCTGACCGACTCACCTTTAGTTTCCAATATGAACTCTATTGATCTTGCTGCTTCCGGCGTCCCTTTCTCGAACTCAATACCGCTGTAGAGGTCTTCAATGTTCTCTCTGATGATAACAACATCAACATTTTTGTAGGGTGAAGGTGCCCCGGGGTAAGTTTTACAGGGTCGTACACAGGCATAGAGATCTAAAGCCTTCCGCAGAGCCACATTAGCGCTCCTGAAGCCAAAGCCTACTCGTGTGGTCACCGGCCCTTTTAGGGCAACCCTATTCTTCTTAATAGATTCGAGCACACAATCAGGAAGTGGCGTTTTCAGTTCTTCTTCAGCCACATGGCCCATTTGAACCAGATCCCAGTGTACACTGATTCCAGTGGCCTCCAGTACTCTGGTAGCGGCTTGGGTAATTTCTGGCCCGATGCCATCACCAGGAATCAGTGTTATCTCATAAGCCATGCGAGAATACCTCCTCGCTCACCGGACACTCTTCTATAATCTGAACTTTCCATACTTCTGAATATAGGGAAGCAGCCCTCCTTCATTCAAGATATCGAGCATTACCTCAGGGAGTCCCCTGAAGGTGAGCTCATTACCCTTGCTGATATTTCTGATGATACCAGCTTTCAGATTCACATCCAATTCGTCTCCATCACTTATCCCGCCGGTGTCACATATTAGGACAGGGAGTCCAAGATTGATAGCATTCCTGAAGAAGATGCGGGCTACTGATTTGGCCAACACCGCACTGACACCGGCCATCTTGATAACCAGCGGTGCGTGTTCTCGGCTCGATCCAAGCCCGAAGTTGTTGCCGGCCACTATGAAGTCACCCGGCCTCACTCTAGTAGCAAAGGTTGGGTCTGCATCTTCCATGACATGCTTAGCCAGCTCGGGAAGGTTGCTTCTCAGATGAGCAAACCTGCCCGGAATTATGTGATCTGTGGAAACACCATCGCCAAACTTAAAGGCTCTGCCAATAGCCACTCACATCACCTCTCTTGGGTCAGTGATTTCACCCCTGATTGCTGTGGCAGCAGCTGTGGCTGGGCTCCCGAGATAGATAAACGCCTCCGGATTGCCCATTCGTCCCTTGAAATTTCGATTTGCAGTGGACAGGCAATTCTCCCCACTTGCTAAGACGCCCTGGTGAAGTCCGAGGCAAGGTCCACAGCCCGGCGGCAGCACAACAGCCCCGGCCTCGAGCATGACTTCGATATAGCCAGCTCTAATAGCTTCCAGCAGAACCGCTCGGGATGCGGGTGCAACGAGCAGCCTAGTCTGGGGATAGCGTCTCTTCCCCCGTAGAATCTGAGCCGCTACTGCTAGATCCTCCAGTCGTCCATTAGTGCATGTGCCAATGAACACCTGGTGAATAGGAATGCCCTTAATCTCCTTGGCGGGTGAAACGTTGTCAACGCTGTGGGGTTGAGCCACGGTGGGTTCAAGCTTGGTGATGTCTATGCTGATAGTTTGTTCGTACATAGCATCCTCGTCTGGAATGAGTAACCGATAGTCATCGGCTCTTCCTCGAGCTGATAGGTAGTTCCGTGTCATCTCATCGCTAGGAAAGAGACCAACCTTGGCTCCAGCTTCTACCACCATATTGGTCACAGTAAGGCGCTGGGAAATGCTCATGCTAGCCACGGCCTCACCACCGAACTCCAGGGCCTTGTAGGTGGCGCCATCAGCTCCAATCAGTCCAATCAGATGGAGAACAAGGTCTTTAGCATAGACACCATCAGGAAAGTTGCCAGTGAGTATCACCTTGACGCTTTCTGGTACTCGAAGCCAAGTCTCGCCCAGGCCCATAATTACTGCCACGTCCGTGGACCCCATCCCGCAGGCAAAAGCCGCCAAGCCGCCGGCGGTGGTGGTGTGAGAGTCAGCACCAACTATAAGGTCACCTGGCTTAGCCAGGAATTCCGCCACTATTTGATGACAAACACCTTCACCAACTTCGGAGGCTAAGGCACCCGTCTGTTGAGCAAAGCGACGGAGTAGCGCCTGGTCGTCTGACATCCTGTGATCAGGACTGGGAGCTGCATGATCGAGGAACAGAGCAATTCTTGAGTCGCTGGCCAGATGCTCAAATCCCGCTGTCTGGAACTGCCGAACGGTCAACGGCCCGGTGGTATCTTGCACAAAAGCGAGATCCACCTTGGCAATCACCATATTGCCTGGCTTCGCTTCGACTCCTGATTTGGCTCTTAATATCTTTTCAGCTAATGTGTTGCCCATCGTAGTGAATAAAGGATGAACACTAAAAGTAGCTCTATCCTTCTAAGAATCAGTTGTGGAGGAAAGACGGAGAGGCTCCAACAGGGCTCTAGCTTGATCTACGGGTTATCATGGGATTACCTATTTCTTTGACACAACAGAGTCCCTATTGGCAATTATAACCGATACCAGAGCGTCTGACAAACACGGCGGAATGTGATTGTAAGACACCTGTCCTTCCAGAGACTCATAATATCCAAAAAGAAGTCTTCCTGTCTTTGGGTCAAGACCATCCGCGCCCGTATCTACCAGCACTAGATGGCTCACCCGTGTTGACCATCAGACAGATGCACGGACTCATCCAATTTCTCCCACTGTTCTGGCTGTAGGCCGTGTTGGCGAAGGGCCTGCTCAAGACGTTCTTTTGCTGCGTTGACAAAAAGAAAGGTAGCAGGGGGTGGGAAGGTCGGGGGTGCGCCTGTGAGGGTGCCATCCCAGTGCCTATTCGGCAGAGCTACAAGTCTGAATCTTGAATGATAGAGGCTATCCGGCCAGTTCTAACGCTGGCAACTCCAAATTGCAACATGGTATTATTGCTAGGGCTGGCCATTCACATAGTTACGAGATTCCTGTCAACCGAACGAGCCAAAGGGGGGGTAAGTACGATGAGCGAGTCCAGCGTATTAGATAAAACTTTTCACATCATCCTGCAACGCATGGTGAAAACAGGCCAGGCGCCGCATTATACTGAGATTGCGGCTGAATTAGGGGTTTCACCGGAGGACGGGCGAAAGGCTCTGCATGAACTATTCTCTTCGGGAATCGCTGGCTGGCTGTTCCCAAATACGGATTTGATCGTCTCTTTCGCGCCCTTCAACAATCTCCCCACTCAGTTCCGGCTCACCATAGATGGCGAACAGAAGTGGTTTGGGCAGTGAGCGTTTGAATCGCTAGCGGTCTGCTGGCTTTTCCCCGGGAAAACAGTACAGATTGATAGTCCCTGCCTGGACTGTGGAAAGCCGATTCGGGTTGAGATTCGAGATGGGGTTATTGAGAGCACTAGTCCTGAAGGCATAATGGGACATGTATCCGTTCCCATGATGAAATGGTTGGAGGATATTCCCTATTCGTGAAGCACGATGACTTTCTTCCGGTCGGAAGAACATCTTCGCAACTGGGCACAGTTCGATCCAGGTAAGTTGGAAGGTATCATCTCACTGCCCGACCTGGTCACAGTCTTCTCCGGTAGCTATTTCAAAAGACGAATGGACACTGATTATGTTTCCCACATGCTTGAGTATGCGAATGAGATGGCCCAGATTCTGCCAAGCCTGAAAAATGCCGGGGCTTTCTGGAAGGTGTGATATCGCGACCGCCCCTCAGTTATGATATCACCTGCTGAGTCAGAATTGCCCGTACAAGGGCTGGCTGGATGGCCTATCGGACTGTGACAACTCAGCACATGGTGTTCTTTGCTTAAATCGGCGTTGGCGAAATTGTACTTTATGACAAAATGTTACGCTCCCTCTCACAATATTCAAGGCCATGCTCAAACCTTGAGTTCCACCATCTCCAGGCTAGATATTCCCCAACCCTACAGTTCGCGGCCTGGATTTCCTGCCAGATAGTTACCCTTTACTCGTATCCAGGCTGAGTTTGGGATGGCATAATGCCATAGAAGGCGTTGGCTTACTGCTGTCCTTCTGACTTTCAGTTTGATTTAATCTCGATGTTTGGGTACAATGATTTGCTTTGGGACAAGAATCAGCAGGAGGTTAAGATTGGCCAACAGCGAATTCGATCAATTTAGGGGCTCCGCCGACTACGTTGCCGATGATGTCCTGCGCAACTCAGTCAATGTGGCCATAGCTATCGGAAGGCCACTGTTGGTTAGAGGAGAGCCAGGGACGGGCAAAACCTTGCTTGCTCACAGTATTGCCCGAGGGCTGGGCAAGAGACTGATCGTTTGGAACATCAAGTCAACCACCAAGGCCCAGGACGGTCTATATCTATACGACACAGTTCAGAGGCTCAATGATAGCCGCTTCGGTGACAGAGATATTGCGGATATCAGACAATATATCAAGCTAGGCAAGTTAGGACAGGCTTTCGTCTCCCCAGAGCAGGTGGTGCTCCTTATTGATGAGATAGACAAAGCTGACTTAGAGTTTCCCAACGATCTTCTGAATGAATTAGACGAGATGTCCTTTCACATTCCTGAAACCAACGAAACAATTGCAGCGGTCCATCGACCCATAGTGGCCGTAACCAGCAATGCCGAGAAGGAGCTTCCTGATGCTTTCTTGAGGCGCTGCATATTCCACTTCATTGAATTCCCCGATCCAACAAGGATGGAGGAGATCGTCAAGGTGCATTTCCCAGATATTCAGAATAACCTTCTGGGAGAAATACTGAAGGCCTTCTATGTCCTCAGAGAGGTCGATGAGTTTCGAAAGAAGCCCTCAACCGCTGAATTGATAGACTGGATCCAGGCTCTTATTGCGGGCGGAATATCGCACGAGCGAGTATTCAAAGAGATGCCTTTTGTAGGCACTCTACTGAAAAAGGAAACAGACTACGATTACTTCATGACGCGCCATCAGGGTAGAAGACGCCCAAACAGCAAGGCCGACGCCTACAGGACGCTGTATTGAGCATAGTCGAAGGGCACGTATGTTCACCGATTTCTTCTACATTCTCAAGAAAAGAAAGGTACCAGTTTCAATTACGGAATGGATGACTCTTATGGATGGCCTGTCCAAAGGACTCGTCTCCAATTTGGATGATTTCTACTACCTGGCCAGGGCAACACTGGTCAAAAGCGAGGCGTACTACGACCAATATGACATTGCTTTTCAAGAGTATTTCAAGGGAATAGAGGCTCCGGCTGAGATATCAGAGAAGATTCTGGAATGGCTTAGGGATCCCATCAATAGAATGACCCTCACGGACGAGGAAAAAGCTCTATTCGATAACATGGATTTTGATGAACTGCTTCGCGAGTTTGAAAAAAGGCTCGCTGAGCAGACGGAGCAGCACGACGGGGGCAACTACTGGATTGGCAGGGGAGGCACTAGTCCTTTCGGTCACTCTGGTTCTCACCCCGCTGGCATCAGGGTCGGAGGCCAATCAAGGGGTAGAGGCGCAATACAGATTGCCCAAGAGAGGAGGTTTCAGAACTATCGGAGCGATCTGACCTTGGATGTACGCCAAGTCAAGATGGCTCTCCGACGACTGAGAGAGCTAAGTCGAATTGGACCTGAGGATGAACTGGACCTTGAAGAGACGATTGATGCTACCGCCAAGAACGCTGGCGATATTGAGTTGCGTTGGACACGGAGCAGAAAGAACACGGTAAAATTGCTTCTCTTGATGGATGTTGGTGGTTCAATGATGCCCCATGCCGAGGTGTGCAGTCAGCTTTTCTCCGCTGCCCATTCTGAGTCCCACTTCAAAGACTTTCAATATTTCTATTTCCATAACTGCATATACGATAACCTGCATCGAGATATTGAAAGGCACGGTGAAATAAGCACTGAGCACCTTTTGCACACCCTGGAGCCGGAGTACAAAGTGATATTGGTAGGAGACGCTATGATGGCCGCGCAGGAGCTAACACAGAAGCATGGGGCTATCTATTATTATCAACGTAACGAGACTCCAGGGATACTATGGCTCAAACGAATTGCTGAGCACTTCACCCATTGTGTCTGGCTCAACCCTGAAACGGCGTATTCTTGGAATCATCCCACCGTTTTGATCATCGGGAAGCTCTTTCCTATGTTCCAACTCACATTGGACGGGCTTGGAGAGGCCGTCAGGAAGCTAAATGTGAGGAGGTAGGCACCTGTTCTGACCTCTCTCCAAAGAGGGGCGCGCTCTCGCATTCCCAACTACGAGTTTCTAAGCCCGAAGGGCAGAGTTCCACGGGCTTTGTCGGGGGTGAATGGTAACTCGCCCGAAGGGGGTCAATCAGGGCTTGAAGGCTATAGTGCCACGAGCTTTGCCCGTGGGTATCTACTCCAGATTGCAGAAAGCATAGCGCACCGCTAAATCGAGTGGCCCAACCTGTTGATCATCAGTATCATCTCGTTCAGACGTCCTGCGCTTCTTCTGTTGTAAAAGAAGGCAATCCTCGGTTTCATCTGGAGGTCCGGTTCGTCTTCCTCCTCAGGCAACGCAGACGTTTTGGAGATTTCCCCCGACTCGATCAGATCCTGGAACGCCCCATTTAGTTTCCTAATATCACTATCCCGAAGCTCCTTCTCCAACCTGATTACGAGTCTGTT
>JBGOXA010000222.1:0-3755 GCA_041478915.1 Dehalococcoidia bacterium | reverse complement strand
GGTCCTCTGTCAGTGGATGTTCCCCATGACTGACTGTGAGTTCACTGAAGACCATTCTGGTGACCCTACGGTAGAGAGTCAGCTACTGTCTGCGGTACTAGGCAGGTGCATTGATGAACAGTCACTCTACCGGATGGGTGAGAGGGTGTTTAACCTGCAAAGGGCGGTGATGGCACGGGAGGGCCACAGGGGCAGGGATTGCGACCGTCTGCCTGATTTCCTCTGCACAAAAACATTGAAGATGGACTATACCGTCCACGGATGCCTCGTGCCAGGCCCTGATGGGAAGGTGATATCCAGGAAGGGCGAGACTGTCGACCGGGCAAAGTTTGAAAAAATGAAAAACGAATACTACGCTCTTAGGGGGTGGGACGTGGCCACAGGTTTGCAGACGAGAGACGGACTAACGCAGATAGGGCTTAAGGATGTCGCTGACGAACTCGCGTCGCAGGGGCTGGTTGTGTAAAGAGGGTAGCTTGATGCCCGGTAATGAATGATGCATGTTTCAATCGTTCCGCAGCTTAGCCACGACCGGATAGAGGGCCGGAGATAAGCTTCTTTTCCTTAAGAAACTGAACGAATCTCGATGCCAGGATCTTAGGATCGCCTTCAAGCAATCCGCTGCTCGCCTTTTGGGCAATGCCTCCCGACATAATCAGACGCATTCGCTCTGCGGCCGAAAGGCTACTGTCCGGAGTAAATAGCTTTTTCCCCCTGGGTTTAGGCGGCGCGATGCCGATAACCCTAGTCTTTGAACCTGTCAGCCCGACTTCATCAGGAAGCAGACTGAGCGCCTTAAGGTCGTATTGTTCGATCGCCTTCCTGGAGGCCGACAGTACTGCACGAAGCTTCAAGTATCTTGGCTTATTAATGCCACTTTCCACAGTAAGCAAAGCAGGGAGGGGAGTTTCTACAACTGCTCTGTCCCCCGCTTCGAGCTTCTTGTGCACGATCGCTTTATCGTGGTCATGTACATCAATCTTGACGACCTCAGTCACCAGTGGGAGACGCAGAATCTCTGCCATCGTAGGGCCAGTCAACCCCGTATTGGTGTCAACAGCGCGTGCTCCACAGAGAATCAGATCGTATGATATCTTGAGAGCAGCGATGGCCTTTGCCAGTATGACCCCGGTAGCATAAGAATCAGAATTGTCAAAAGCGGGATCACAAAGAAGGATAGCTCTATCGGCACCCATAGCAAGGCAAGTACGTAAGACTTCCGTTGCTGAAAGCAAGCCCATACATAGAGCAGTGACTCCGCCACCTCCACACCTTTCTCTTATCAGAGTAGCCTCCTCTACAGCCAGCCTATCATAGGGATTGAGCACATCGGGTAACCATCCCATCCTGATTTTGTTCGCGGCAGTGTCTACCATGATTGGGCCCTCTGTATCCGGAACCTGCTTAACACACACTACTACTTGCATACGAAACCTTTGCACACCGATCGAACCGCCACAGCATCAGACCTTTCTGGCATGGATCGGGGTTACTCTAACTACTGCCTGGCTACGACGTTGGAGGGAAACATCTTCGCCTCATAGCCCTTTACAATGGCTTCTCTCAGCAAGGCTGCCCTTAGCGCGCCTATTACTAGAATCACTAGCTCTTTTTGAGACCTTCCTTTGCTGAAGCCTCCGACATCACCATTATCTCGTTGGTTATGGCCGGCACTATCTCCAGAAGGTCACCAACGATGCCAAGATCAGCCATATTGAACATCGGTGCATTACGATCTTTGTTGATGACAACTATGGTCTTAGAGTCCTTCATGCCCATGGTGTGATACACTGACCCTGATATCCCACAAGCGATGTACAACTTTGGAGTGACGGTCTTCCCTGTTTGCCCAACCTGCTTGGTGGACGAAATGTATCCTTCATCCACAGCCATCCGAGAGCCGGCGACAACCCCACCTAGCACCCCCGCCAGTTTCTCCAGGAGCTGGAAGTTTTCACGACTCCCCACCCCCCGACCACCGGACACGATGATGGGAGCCTCCTCGAGGCTCATGGTCTTGGGATCACCCTTCGCAAAACGCACCACTTTAGCACAAGGCACGCTGGAATCCAGCCGCGGGTCAACCCTAATGACCTCCGCTTGTTTTGCGATCTTCGCACGCTTTATATCCATGACGCCAGGTACGACAGTGGCAATCTGAGGCAGCGCTGTAGGGCAAATGAGCGTAGCGCTAGCCTTATCTCGATAGACAGACTTGGTCTGCAGCAGGAGCCCATCCTCGCTTAGGTCCAGGGCAGTGCAATTGGAGGCTAACCCTGTCTTCAAAGCGGCTGCCAACCGGGCGGCAATATCCCTGCCGAACGAGGTGGAACCACAGAGGAGTATTCTCGGTTTTTGCTCCCTGATAAGGCTTGATAGAGCCTGTGCCTGAAGCTCAACAGAGTTCTCAAGCAGTGGGCTATCCACGAGGTATACCCTGTCCGCCCCGTGATCACTAAGCCTGTTCACCAGTGCCGGATTGTCATGGCCCACCAGCACAGCAGAGAGTTCGTCACCGAGCTTGTCGGCAAATCGGCGACCTTCGCTAAGCAACTCCAGGGAGACATCACTAAGTCCTCCCTCATCGTACTCCGCCAGAACCCAAATCTCTTTGTCAGCAGACATCAGATCTCCCAGCTTCACACCTACTCCAAGCCATGCCGGACATGTGCCGCCTGAGAATAAAGGAGAGCGCTAGATTCTACACTGATTCTAGTGCTCTCTAGTCTATACTGGACATGTGCCCCATTAGAACGGAGGCAAAAGCACTAGAGTCTAGATCATTCTAGCTGCCCTCGATGCTTCCAGGGTAGCATCAGGCAGCCTCCTGACGCCGTTGCAGTCGCCCACCCTATGAAGTTCTTTGACCTGCCCCTTGAGAGCATGGTACAGCGCATTGTCTTCCTGGCCACCACAGCCCAGGATCACCGTATCAACCCCTTCAATGCGACGGTCTTGCAGTGTGAAGATGTTGGAGATAACCACGGTGTTCCCGGTGATTTCCCTTACTTTGTGGCAGGGGGTAAATGTAACACCATTCCGGTATAGCCGGCTGTAGATCGTTTGCTTCTGGGGAGGATCGACGTGGAGGCCCGCGGCGTACTCTTCCGTGACTACCTCAACCTTCTTGCCTTGCTGAGCGCAGAAATCGGCCACAGTCAAGGCTTCCATATTCTGTTCACCGGCGATAATCATGACATTCTGACCGACTTGAGCTTTGCCCACCAGGACTTCCCTTGTCTCCACCACATTCTTCTGGTTCACGCCCGGAATCCTGGGAACAAAGGGGAAAGAGCCCGTGGCTACTACCACTGCGTCGGCGTCAATCTTCTTGACCATGTCAGCCGTCACCTCGACTCCCAGATGCACATCCACGCCAAGGAGTTTCATCTGATGGGTGAGATACCTGGGCAACTCCAAGAAGCCGTCTCTTCCAGGAGCCTTGGCGGCTATCAATGTCTGCCCGCCCAACTCAGAGCCCCTGTCGTACAGAGAGACCTTGTGACCCCGCATGGCTAAGACTCTGGCTGCTTCCAGGCCGGCAGGGCCTCCACCAATCACCACAACCTTCTTCTTCCTGGCTGCTGGCTCAACCTGTAGCCACCCCGGCTGGTTCTCTCGTGTCACTTCGGGATTAACGGAGCAGCGTATAGGCATCATGGCCGATGCATTCTTGATGCAGCCCTCGTTGCATCCCAGACACTTGCGGATCTCCTCCACCCTCCCCTCACGTGCCTTGTTGGGCAGCTCGGGAT
>JBGOXA010000163.1:0-4778 GCA_041478915.1 Dehalococcoidia bacterium | reverse complement strand
TGGCCTCCATCCTCGCGCCGTTCTTGCTGGTCACTTGACCTCCTTCAGCAGGATAATCCGCCTCTGGCCAGATACGGGATCAGAAAATGTTGATACCCCGCAGCCGGTCTGCTGCCAGCTTTGATTCGTATTTCTAACTTTATCACCCAGTTTTGCCTCGGTCAATAAGGATCGGAATACATCATGTAAGACTGCATCGATGCTATATATGCACCGCATGCTCCAAGGAGCACCTGTAGCCAAGAAAACCAGGAATCAAACCCAACGTAACGTTGCCAACAAAGACACCAAGCTCTTACAGGCGAGGAGTCACAATAGGTCGATGCTATAAAGAGGGGTCGAATATGTGCTCAAGGGCGGCGACGATCCAGACGCGGTCTATCAAGAACATCTGGAAGCGGTTCTGTTTTCAAGGCTATTTCCCGGAGTATACCATCTCGCAGCTTTCTCAAGAACTGGCTTAATTGCTCGATTTCTTTGGCGGAAAGCGACGATTTTATCACCCGAGAACCGTAAACAAATCCGGCGCGTCTTACCCTCTTGACAACCTCATCCCCTTTTGGCAGCATCTGTATCTTCACCACCCTTTGGTCTCCCGTACCTCTAGCCTTCTTCAAATATCCAGCGCTCTGCATGCGCGCCACCAGCCCGGAGACACTCTGTGGGGTCCGAAATGTATACGACGCTATCTGGCTTTCAGTTAGGGGAGCTTTGCTGGCACTCAGAATCATCAGGATGTCCATCTGAGCAAGCGTCACCTGGTGCGTACTAAGCTCGGACTCCAGATAGTCGGAGATAGCCTCCCAGGTCTGTCGTAGTAGCACCCATGTGTTCGAGAAAGGATCATCAAAATTCCAGTCGTACATTTAATGACCTCGGTCTGCTGTAACCAAGAACTACTGCCAAATGCCTGCCTCTGGCTTTGACCAACAACTCTAAGAATACCAGACCGCCAAAAACGTTGGCAAGACGTGCTGAATTGAATTGAGGCCCTGCATTGTCAAGCGTGAAAAGGACTGAAAAAGACTGACGAAGTGACAAGCTCCCATGGTTCCAATCCTTGTTCTTGCCTGACTAGAAAGATGCAAATCCGTGGGCCTACAACTGCTTGGGTAGTCCCAGGCCCTCCCTACCAGCAACATGGTTCTTCGACGTCTCGGTCGTGCCACCGGCTAGTGTGAACGAGAGCGAGCTGATGTACGCGTGTCTCATCCTGCCGCCTAGCTTGACCCACTTGGAGTCCTCGTTCAACGGTCCGTAAAGGCCCATTATCTGCATGCCGACGTTGCCCAGCCGCTGGCATGTTTGACCGCCATGGATCTTGATCTCAGCGCTGGTCTTCACCGTAGGCATGCCATTGGCAGCCCTCCAGTTGAGTTCATGGCCCAAGTTCATGCCCAATTCGATCTCGATAGCCAGTTGCGCTAGTTTGCTCCGCACTAGGGGATCCTTGGAAAGCGGCTGGCCATCTATCACCGTCTCCTTACAGAACTGCACTAGCTGTTCCAGATACCGTTTGGCGTTGTAGATCGTAAGGAGGCCGTAGGTCCGCTCAATCCCAAACGCGTGCAGCAACAACTGCCAACCGCCATTCTTCTCGCCAAGCACGTTCTCCTTGGGCACCTTTACATTGTCGAAGAACACCTCACAGAAAGCAGGAATGCCAGTCGGCTGTGTAATCTGGCGGAGAGTTATACCTGGGCTCTTCATATCGACGATCATTGCCGTCAAGCCCATATGCTTGTTCGTGGGATCAGTGCGGGTGAATATCATAGCATAGTCGGCATGATGGGCATTGCTGGTCCAGATCTTCTGTCCGTTCAGGGCGTAGCAGTCCTTCTCCTCTACCGCCTTCATTTGGATGTTGAACGTGTCCGTGCCCGCGTTCGGCTCACTCATGCCTGTGGCCCACTTTGTTTGGCCACGTGTAATGGGAATAACGTATTTCTTCTTCTGCTCTTCGGTGCCAAAGTGTAGTATGAGGTCAGCCGAGGCGGGGGCCATATCCATTGCTGGCGCACCGCGGTAGGCCACCTCCTGCATAAGGATCGCTTCTTTCCACACAGATGCCCCCTGGCCGCCGTATTCCCTCAGCCACGTCAGGCCTATCCAATTCCTTTCACCACACTTGCGCCACATACGCAGGGCCATCTCGTAGTATTCCTCTCCCCGGGACTCTTCCTCGGGCCCTGGGTCTACACCCAGCCAGCCAGGCGGGAGCTCACGATCGAAGAACTCCTGCACTTCTTTTTGGAAAGCCTCCTCTTCAGGTGAGTTGCGAAAGTCCATCGCTCTCCTTATCTGCTTTGTTGGCCTACAGAGCAACACACTGCCTTTGTCTGCCTAGAGTACCACTCCAAATAATGGTCATCCGTGAACTCAATCGCTCTGCGTATCTGCGGCACCTGGGCCGTCACCCGACCATAATTCTGTGCTTCAACCTCAAGGATACAAATGTGGCAAAAATGCCAGGTCGACATCTCGACTGTGTCCTTTGGCTTGAGATATTTTACATGCGTTCTGGCTAGGGTTCAAGGAGTATGTTTTTGGGCGCTGGAAAAATTGACACGCTGTGGGCACAGTGCTACCATTGGCCAATCTACGAGGAGCCTCGTTCCTTCCGCAGGGTTTAGGAGTAATCCTTGGCTTGATAGCAGGGCACTACCCGGTGTGGTCGGCGGAGGAGCCTACCAGACACAGTAATGGTAAACGACTACGGATACACAGGAAGAATCATGAGGCTCGGCTTGACGTCCCGAAGTGCTAGCACGTCCCCCACTTCAGAATATGCGGAGAGGTTCCTTGGCGGTCGCGGTATCGGGACCAAGATCTACTGGGACGAGATCCGGCCTGAAATGAAAGCTCTTGATCCAGGCAGCAAGTTGATATTCACTACCGGGCCGGTCACTGGAATCTTCCCAAATGGGTCCCGGTGGCAGGTCTACGGCAAGTCGCCAGGCAGGGTTCCCGAGGGATTCTGCTACGCTAACCTTGGTGGGCACTGGGGGTCTCGGCTGAAGTCCGCCGGGTTGGATGTCTTGGTCGTTGAAGGCAAATCCCAGAAGCCAGTCTATGTTTTCATACATGACGGGGTTGCAGAGATCAGGGATGGATCGCACCTTTGGCACAGGGGATGTGTTGAGGTGCGCGACGCGCTGAAGAGAGAGATAGGCGACAAGGTGGCAGTTGTTGCTACAGGTCCTGCTGGCGAAAACGGGGTTGTCTTTGCTAATCTGCTGGCCGATTTGGATGCCAGCGGCTCCTGCGGTTTCGGAGCGGTGATGGGCTCCAAGAACCTCAAGGCGATCGGCGTCGCCGGAAACAGGAAGTTAGAGGGTGCTGATCCTCAACAGCTTCGTGAGCTCGCACTGTACATCCGCCGTGCCGTAGGCAAGGTGCCACGCTTGGATCCCGTGCTCGAACTGCCCCAGCGGGCCAAGCATGATGTCTGTTTTGCCTGTATAGGCTGCGACATGAGGAGCTCGTACGAAGCAGAGAACGGCGTAAGAGGCAAGTATGCTTGTGGCTCCGGCGCCTTTTACCAAGAGTTAGCCAAGCACTATTACGGACGTTGGACGGAAGTGCCGTTCGCTGTCAACAGGCTTTGTGATAACTATGGCCTGGACGTATATGCGTTAGCGACTACGCTCACGCTACTTCTTCGATGCGCCGCTGCGGGCATCGTCAGCGAGAGCGACATGGGACTGTCTTTGTCCAAACTGGGCAGCCTCGAATTCATGGAGACACTGTTGAAGAAGATCGCTTATCGAGAGGGCTTTGGCGACCTCCTAGCGCAAGGGCCTATAAGGGGCCGCACAGTCATTGGGCGAACAGGCCAGTAGCTTGATCAACGATGTGGTAGCTGACTCGCTCGGACATGTTTTGTCACTTGATCCCAGACTGCTCATCTACACTGGCTTAGTATATGCGATGGAGCCCAGGCTTTCTGGGCCGCAGATATCAGAGATCATCGGTCGGGGCGGCAACCTTTGGTCTCAATGGGTCAAGCGGGAGCCTGGAGCGTATCTGTCTGCAGAGGTAATGCGGGCCACGGCCAGGAAGTTCTGGGGAGGTGAGCTCGCCGTAGACTTCTCAACATACGAGGGCAAGGCTCTTGCGGCAAAGATGGTGCAGGACCGCGAATACGCTAACGATTGCCTGGTCCTCTGTCAGTGGATGTTCCCCATGACTGACTGTGAGTTCACTGAAGACCATTCTGGTGACCCTACGGTAGAGAGTCAGCTACTGTCTGCGGTACTAGGCAGGTGCATTGATGAACAGTCACTCTACCGGATGGGTGCGAGGGTGTTTAACCTGCAAAGGGCGGTGATGGCACGGGAGGGCCACAGGGGCAGGGAGTGCGACCGTCTGCCTGATTTCCTCTACACAAAAACATTGAAGATGGACTATACCGTACACGAATGCCTCGTGCCAGGCCCTGATGGGAAGGTAATATCCCGGAAGGGGGAGATTGTTGACAGGGCAAAGTTTGAAAAAATGAAAAACGAATACTATGCCCTTAGGGGCTGGGACGTGGCCACGGGTTTGCAGACGAGAGACGGACTAACGCAGATAGGGCTTAAGGATGTGGCTGACGAGCTCACGTTGCAGGGGCT
The DNA here is from genome assembly GCA_041478915.1 of Dehalococcoidia bacterium. GTDB lineage: Bacteria > Chloroflexota > Dehalococcoidia > UBA2247 > RBG-13-53-26 > VGOE01. The sequence goes on along the minus strand of JBGOXA010000163.1, from coordinate 162 downwards.
GGTGGTGTAAAGAAGAAAATGAGTGCTGCCACCATGGATAGGAAGCCGAAGAGCAGTTGATGCGGGCGTACCACCCCCTCAACCCTGCCGCCCTCAAGCGAGAGATCGGCTTCAAGTGTTTGCTAGACGTCACATTAACTCAGAAAGTGGTATCATCACTGG
>JBGOXA010000058.1:0-7963 GCA_041478915.1 Dehalococcoidia bacterium | reverse complement strand
TCCACCACTGCTGTCGTAATCATCTTTGCCTTACTCGGCGCTTTTGGCATCATCTTAGCTAAACTCACGCCCTACCATGTACTGTTTATACTAGGATTCTCGGCGCTTTTTACGCTTAGCATTGACCTGCCGAAATACTACGCCTTCAGAAAATTCGGTTTGTGAAACAGGCTGCTGCCACCCGTACGAAGGTATGAGCTGGTGGATGGTGTTTAGTGGCATATGGATGCTCCTTTTCTGGACGGGAGTCATCGCACTGATAGTCTGGCGGGTTGCAAAACTGACAGAGCGTGAGAGTTCTGAATCGAGTGGCACTGGAAAACGGAATTCACCGGACATAGCCAAGGAGCGCTATGCTGGAGGAAAAATTAGTAGCTGACGGGGGAGGAATTGGAAGTGAAGAAGATCGGTTTTCCGGGTACGTTTACCGGAAGGATAGTTATCACGGGGGGCATTGAGTTCTTTCCATGGTCGGCGTTGAGTCGGGCTACGAGGCAGAATGACGGATTCATGCTCCCCGTGATAACTGCTGCGCAGAGCAATGGGGACACGGTGCAGCTCTCTTCATCACGATCACGCCGTCCTCCTTTGCCACCAACACGAGGAAAGTGTAGCATGGATAGCATTCGAGAAGAAAGCCGACGAACAGAGCATCTTCCCAGGCTGGTGCAAGCGATAGTATGTTGGGGATGGGAGGCCGATCCCACGACTCGTGTCGTGTTACTACGGGGAGCACCGTACAAGTGCTGACCGTTGGAAGAATCAAGTTCTTCTTGGGATCGGAAGAAGGAAGTATTTCGTGCTCCCCGTAGTATCTATGAGCAAGAGGGCCAGCCGCATCAGATATCAGCCATTCTGGTCAAAGAGAAGCTAGGCTACTGGTATCTATTGACTGCGAAAGGCAGTATCGGATTCCGACCTTTCCCCGGTGTGTTTCTTCTGTACTTACTGGCGATTGTGGTCCTCTACGTTATCTCTGCCGAACTCGTCAAGAAGCTGTTTTACCGGAAGGTGCGACTTAGGTAATAATCTCTTTCCTTTCACTTACGAAACAGGGCGATTGTGGTTGACACAGCATGGTAAAACAGCTACGATTCCTGGCTGTAGTTCCGGAGCACACGCCTTCCAAAATGAGGCTACTGCGGCTTAGGCGGTGCGTCAAGAGGCAATTGAGAAATAGCTATCCGCTGTGAAAACGGGCCCGCCCGTTGAGCAGGATATTGAGCCCGGCCAGGCCTGAGGGCTGCCTAGCAGATTACTCCAAACGATATTGGCATCGGAGGAGAGAACAATGGCAAATCAGCTAACGCTCAAAGAAGTCTTAGAGCAAGCGATAAGCAAGGAAATTGAGTCACGGCTTCTGTATATTGCCCTCAGCCAGAAAGTAGGTGACGAAGCAGCCAAGGATGCCTTTCAAGAGCTAGCCCAACAAGAGCGGGGACATCAGAACCTGCTGGAAAGATACCAGAGGGGTGAGCTTAAGGAGGGAGCGTTAAGCAGCGGACAGACCATAGACTACAGGATTGCCGAACGACTCGACCAACCACAAGTATCCGCTGACATGAAGCTCAAAGATATCTTTCTGTTTGCTGCCGCCCGCGAAAAGGCGTCCCATGAGTTTTATCTCAGTCTTGCCCAGATTCATCCCTCAGGAGAAGTCAAAAGACTACTTGGGGAGCTGGCGGCACAGGAGCTGGAACACAAGCAGAGGGTGGAGTCTCTGTACACCCAAGTAGCCTTTCCGCAGACCAACGGGGGATAAGCACCGAGGGAAACAAAAAGGATCGAAGGCGTATCTTGGAGCATGTAAGGTCAGAACTACAGAATGGCCAAGGCAATAGATGAAGGCTCGCAGGCACATCCGCGACTTCCTGTTTCTCGCGTAGTGTGCCACCCTCTGAATTTGCACCAAAGCTATGTCCGGGCTTAGGATGTGAGAGAAAGTCGGCTGGAATAAGTACAGCTGGAGGGAGAAGGGAAATGGACACCTTTTATGGTATCGGTCATATACCTGGTGCTGAGAAGGCATGGCCTGTGGAATTGGATGTAGATTGGACCAAGAAGGAGATTGAGGTGCGCTTGCAGCAACCCACGGAGGCCACCAAATCATGGCCGGGGCTCTTGGTGCAGACATTTGGTACTAATGAGGCTGCCTTCAGAACAAAAGGCATTCCTCCATTAGGCACCCATTGGTGGCACATAGTCCGCTATACGAAAGCAAACCTTTGGGTCATGGTGCTGGGGTTGCCTGATATCGAGGGTTTATGGCCAACCTGTTCATTCGGCCTCAAGAGCATGGAGGTATGACCACCAAGGAAAGGTAGGTCGCTGCTCGGACAAGGCGGATTATCTAGGCACAAAACAACCGCTCGCTTGCGTCCAGCCTAGCTTCGGGCGAGCAGTCGCGCCCCAAGCTACTGGAGGGTAAAGCCCCCCGGACTCTATTTACGGAGAGTTCTTGTGTGTTGGCCTCATTGCCCTTTGTTGGCGTCGCACATTTTAGGCTGCCCATAGTGATTAGTAGCAACAGTCTTATGCCGCCACCAGTGGGGCTGGACGCTCACATCAACCGCCTAAAGAGTAGCTTGCCTCCTGTCACGAAAACCTCGTTCACGGATGTCACAACTTTGTGATCTTTCCAAAACCAATTTTATGATTTCTTTAGCACCCCTTACTTATTATGGGTATTCGGGTGGGGAACCAACGATCCTGTTGGAAAGCCATTTCGCTACCACTTTGCTGGAGGACTTATAAAGCCCATTTCAGGAGCTAGGCTGCCTTACGTAGGCTGCTATGTATAGGAACTATAGTGGTCACTTCCTATGAACTTGCTGTGGGTGTAAACTGTTATCATGCGCATCAAGATCGTATCTCCGGCAAGAAAGGCTGAATGGGGGGAAGTCTTCTGGGGTTTTGAAAGCCTGATAAAGGACCGACTTAAGGAGCGGGGCGCTTTGCTGGCGCCTTTGGCCCTCCCCACTCTGGCGGCGCTCACGCCTCCAGGGGTGGAGGTTACTCTCACTGACGAGAACGTGGAACCCATCGATTTCAATGAGGAAGTAGACCTGGTGGGCATAAGCTTCATGACCTTCCTTGCCCCGCGCGCCTACGAGATCGCCGATGAAATGAGATCCAGGGGAGTGAAGGTGGTCCTCGGCGGTATCCATGCCTCGATGCTACCTCAGGAAGCACTTCAGCACGCTGACAGCGTAGTGATAGGCGAGGCGGAAGAAACCTGGCCGCTGGTTGTCCGGGATCTTGCGGCAGGCAGGTTACAGACAATCTATCGGGCCTCTGGTTTTCCTGATCTCCAGAGCTCTCCAATCCCAAGGTGGGACTTACTGAAGTGCAACCGATACTGGTTGCATACGATGCAAGTGGGGAGGGGTTGTCCTTACAACTGCGACTTCTGCTCCGTAACGGCATTCAACGGGAGGAAATACCGCTACAAGCCGCTGGAGAGGGTGGCCCGAGAGGTTGAAACCTTGCTAGAAATCGATAGGCACAAAACGATACTCTTCGCAGATGACAACTTGCTCAGCATTCCGGCCTATTCGAAGGAGCTTCTGAGGCTCCTCAAGCCCTACAAAGTAAGGTGGTGGTGTCAGGCCTCACTGAACAGGCTGAAAGACAACGAAATCCTGGAACTCATGCGGGACAGCGGTTGTGAAGCAGTTTTCGTCGGCTTCGAGTCGGTAGCGCAGGCCACCCTGAATTCAATGAACAAGGGCGGGGTGAACAAGGCTGATGAGTATATCGAAATTGTAAAAAGGGTTAATTTACACGGCATAATGGTGGCTGGTTCTTTCATTTTGGGGAATGATGCCGACGGCGAAGAGATCTTTCAGGACACGGTGGACTTTGTCCAGAACGCCCGCCTTTCCCTAGCCATGATAAACATTCTCACCCCTGCCCCAGGCACAGCGCTATTTGAACGGCTGGAAAGGGAAGGAAGGATACTGCACAAAGACTGGTGGAAGTACAACGGTGAGTCCATCTGTTTTCGACCGAAGATGGACCCAAAGGCATTGGAACAGGGACGCAATCGGGTACTACAGGAGATCTATTCATACAAAGTACTGTACCAGAGGCTCAGGGAAGTATTGGCCTATGGAGGGGCCTTGAGCCATTGGCCGAGCAAGAGGAGAATGTTTCTTCCCATGCTGATAGCCCTTTTGAGCAAAGACATAGACAGAACGTGGTTCGTGCTGAAGAGCCTGTGGAAAGGGAGAGGCGCTTCTCTTGGACCGCTGGTGATCGGCATCTATCTCCATGAATATGCCCGCAGGTGCTGCACAGGTAACCGCCCAGAAGAGCGAAGGGCGAAGGGTTTAGCCAAAGAGTCCACGCGCCTTAAGCATCTTCACAAAGGTCTTGGTAGCGAGTCTCATCAGTAGCTATTTGGAAGACCAATCTGTCTGCGAAAGAAGCGGCGGGTGGGTGAGATGTTGGTGCTTCTACCAGCACACCTGCTTATTGTAGCCGGAGCCATCGCTACTCTCACTCTATATACTAACCGAATACAGGAATGTGGGCCGATATCGACCCAAGACTGCGAACGCTACCCCTAAAATGTCATGATTTTTTTATTTTTTCGGTTGTATTTTATGACTTCTCCATCCGCGATTCTTTATGATGATTCAGCAAGGAAAGTTGGAAAGAATACGCAAAACACAGGAGGTATAACGATGGTGGCCGAACTCGCGAAAGGCGTCTACTGGGTGGGCGTAGTGGACTGGGCGTTGAGGCAATTCCACGGCCATGAGCTCTCGACGCACAGGGGGTCTTCGTACAATGCATACCTCATCGTAGATGAGAAAGTCACCTTAGTGGACACGGTCTGGGGGCCGTTCCAGGATCAGCTTATTGAGAATATCCGCAAGGTGGTCGACCCGGGTAAGATCGACTTCGTAGTAGCTAATCATGCTGAAGTCGATCATTCCGGAGCCTTGCCCGCAGTCATGAAACACGCTGCAAACGCAACGGTAGTGGTATCGAAGCGGGGCAGGGAGAGTGTTGAGGGGCATTTCCACCAACCGTGGAATTTCAGAGCGGTGCAAACCGGTGACAGGATAAATATCGGCAAGCATGATCTGGTCTTTGTCGAAGCCCCTATGCTTCACTGGCCAGATAGCATGTTTACTTATCTGACCAACGAGAACATCCTCATGCCAAATGACGCCTTTGGCCAGCATTACGCGACGGCGTTCTGCTTCAACGACGAGGTAAATCAGGAGGAACTTTACGAGGAGGCGCTGAAATACTATGCGAACATCCTCACGCCATTCAGCAGCTTCGTCTCGAAGAAAATCGAAGAGGTCCTGGCATTGAATCTGCCTGTTGACATGATTGCGCCGAGTCACGGCGTCATCTGGCGCAAGAACCCTCTCCAGATCGTGAAGAAGTACCAAGAGTGGGCTGCACAGATACCTGAGAGGAGTGCCGTGATACTCTATGACACTATGTGGGAAGGGACTCGACGGATGGCTGAGGCAATCGGTGAGGGCTTGGCAGCCGAGGGCGTCCCTTACAAAACGTTCCATGTGGCCGTCTCGGATAGAAATGATGTGATCACCGAAGTCTTCAAAGCCAAGGCCGTTATCATAGGTTCACCCACATTCAATGGGGGCCTTTTGCCAACAATCAGCCCTATTCTTGAAGACCTGAAGGGCCTTAGATTCCAGAACAAAATAGGTGCGGCATTCGGGTCCTACGGATGGAGTGGAGAAGGGATTCGACTAATCGAGGAGCACCTCGGGCGCTGCAAGATTTCTCTGATCACTGAAGGTGTACGTGCCAAATGGCAGCCGAAGGCAGACGACCTGGCCGGGTGCAAGGAGCTGGGGCACAAGATGGCACGCGCTGTAAAGGCAGACTCTTAGAACAGCGTTTGCTAGGAGCCTGTCTGAATAATCTTCTGGTCCTATCTGGATGAGCATGATTTTGGGGCTCTGTCAGATTCAGGTCACATATTACTCGGACACACTCCTAGCCCGGAATCCAAAGGTGCCTTCACCTTTTCGAGAGTCGCAGTAGCTACTTCAAAGTCACACTTTTCTAGCTCCACTTCCCCTATCGTTTATGGCTGCTACTTTATCTTTGAGGGCTCCAAAATCCGCCAGGAATTTCTGCCTTGCTTTTGGGAACCTCATGGCCGCTGTTGGATGATATGTTTCTATGTACTCTATCTCCTTGAGACGAGGTGTCTTCCAGGTAACCTGGCCCATCAAGACAATGAACCTCGGCTTTACCCGGTTTATTTCAGCCACCAAATAGGGCATCCAGCGTCTTGTCTCTTCCACGGTCGGCTTTCTGTTGTTGGGCGTTGGCTCCTTAACAACATTGGTCAAATGTAACTTGTCTCGCTCAAGCCCCACCTCCTTCAGAACCCCGTTCCAAAATTGCCCCGACCTTCCGACGAAGGGTCTGCCTTGTTTGACCTCCTCTTTCCGGGATTTTGTCCCATAAGCATAGTTTGAGCTCTACGCGGCCCTTCGCCAAGAACTGTAGCCTCTTTACTGTGCGAAGAGGGCGATCCGGCATTGCCCCTGGCTGTTTTCTTCTGCATTGACTTTCCGTATTACCATCCATGCTTTGGCTGCACGGAAGTTCTCAAATGTTTTTGGCGATATTTCCCTTACCTTCACTTCTTCTGGACACGCTACCCATATCTGGCTAGCACATGGCACTTGAATCCATTCCTGAAAATTATGCCTATTAGCAGGCTTGCCATCGGTTCAGATTCAGGCAACCAGAAAACTGTAGTGAGGGAAATGCAAGAGCTGATGGTTGAAAGGCTGTGCCTTACCAAGGAGATGAGATAGATTCGCCAGAATGAGAGACGGGTATACCTATTCCTCTTCTGCTTTTGATTCCACCTCAGGCGTTGGCCCTACTGCTTCTACTTCCGGAGCTTCGACCACTTCTTTGACTACTTCCTCTTCCTTGGCAACTGCTGCGGTAATCTTGAGCACCATTTGCTCCGGATCATCAATAACCTTAATCCCGTCACCTAGGAGGATGTCCTTCACGTGGATGGCTTTTCCCAACTCGGCAAGAGAGCTAATGTCCACTTCCACCCTGGCTGGGATCTTGTCGGGAAGAGCTTCAACAGTGAGACTATACAGTTCCTGCACCAGTATGCTCCCCTTTGTCTTCAGAACTGGCGCCTCTCCCACCAGAACAATAGGAACATCCACCTTTAGTTGCTCTTCCATTCTCACCTGATAGAGATCCACATGGAGCAAGTCGTCTGTTATTGGGTTCCTCTGAATCTCGCGAACAAAGATGTTTCGGGGCTTTCTCGCCTTGTCAATCTTGAGGCTGATAAGCCTCGTCTGTCCTGCCTGGGCCAGCACGTGCCGAATCTGGGCACTATCACATTGCAGAGCCAGGGACTCAACGCCGTGACCAAAGAGATGCAAGGGTACGATGCCCTCACGGCGCAAGAATCTGACCTTCTTCCCCAGAACCTCTCGGGTGGTGACCCGCAACTCTATTTGCTCCATTTATCTCTCCTTGTTATCCAGGGGATGTGCTGTCCAGCTTGTACTACGGTGGACTTACCCTCTTGCCGGCAAAGGGGCATCCTATTAGCCACAAGTATATCATAATGGCTACAGCATCAGCAATTTAAGGAGCACTGGAAAGGATGCCCTTCAGGGCATGCTGGTGTGACTAGCCGTCACTGAGGAACTCCAGCAGTACCCTGTTGAAGGAATCCCTTCGCCGCACATGAGGGGCATGGCCACGACAAGGCAACACCTCTAAGCGCGCTTCAGGTATAAGCGCAACGGCTTGGCGTGCCCCTGCCAGGGAGTAGTAGAGGTCATGACGGCTCCATACGACAAGGGTAGACACCCTAAGGCTGGGCAGTTCGTCCAGGCATAACCAATCGCCATATTTGCCATTCTCCTTCAAGAACTTAGGGTATGGTTGTCTATGCCGCAGCAACATGCGCCCC
>JBGOXA010000143.1:0-5302 GCA_041478915.1 Dehalococcoidia bacterium | reverse complement strand
GTTTTCAGCAGGGGGACCTGGTGGATTTCGTCAAAGGTTTTGGCTAGGCAACATGTGACTATACCCATGGGGCCCAGGAGACTAGCAGCGCGGCTGGGACACTCAGAGAGGCACGATGGTGGGCGTCATGGCCTCGAGGTCTACGATGGCGACCGTGGCCACATCGGTTAGCCAGCCCCCACATTCGCCAGGATTAACGACTGGAGGTGGCCCCTGGCGAACATCGACCTGGTGTGTATGACCATAGGCAATCAGGTCATACTTGCCACTGGCAACCAGCGCTTCCATGAACTTAGGCTGGTGCATCAACACAATCTGCCTGCCATTCAGCTCAATCTCGCAGTAGTCCTCATGGATCTCACCGATGTTCTCAAATCTCCGCAAAAGAAAAAGCTTATCTCCATCGTTGTTGCCAAATACACTAACGAGCTTCATTTTGAGGTTCTTTAGTATGTTGGCGCAAAAGGGCGAAACGAAGTCCCCAGCGTGCAATACCAACTCTACTTGCTCACGGTTGAATAGCTCCATGGCTTTAGCGATCAGTGGTAAGTTATCATGGCTGTCAGACATAACCCTGATCTTCATGGCGACCTCCGTTGGAGCCCTCACTGTATGTGGTACGATGGCCTGGACAAGCAGTACCGGAGGGCTATCTGGGTGATTCTAAACTCCGCTGCGGCCCTTTATAGTTTGGTACGAAGACGAAAGCGGCTGACGTTAGCGATAGCCCTCGCTGCCCGGTCAATGCTAGGGTAAACTGGTAGTCCGGCTTCAACAAAACGGCCCTCTGCCTCCAATCGCTCCGTTTCCAGTGAACCAGGTGGCAGGACCGCCACCAGTGGTATACGTTGGCTATGGCTGAAATTGATAATCGTGCCGTTCAGTTCGTCTGTCATTTGTTTTCCCACGAACCTGGATAGTATGTCGACGTTCTCATAAAGGACAATAATATCGACCTGGGAGTCGCCAGCTAACAGCTCCATAGTCTTTCGGAGCGTTTCTATGTTGCCGTAGCCCTGGCTGATATCTACCGGATTGCACAGAACGCTACCTACCTGACCGAGAAGTCTCAGCAACTCTCGGTGCGTCTTCTCGGTTAATGGCGGAACAGCGATTCCGAGAGTGGCGCAGGCGTCTGCTGCCAATACTGCTTCGCCGCCCCCGCCGTCCGTTAGCCCGCAGATGATGCCCACGTTGCTTCTCTTAAGCTGCCCTAGCTTTTGGAACAGGAGGAGAGTGTCAGCTAGCTCTTCCAGCCCCTGGACTTCGATGGCACCTGCCTGTCTCAAGGCTGCTGACCACACGTTGGCCGAGGCCGCCAAAGCCCCGGTATGGGAGGCAGTGGCTCTGGCGCCGGCTTCTGTCCTTCCTCCCTTCCACGCCACTACGGGCTTTCGCCTTGAGGCGGCTCTGATGATTTCAAACAGGCGGCGGCTGTCTCGTGGCCCTTCGAGATAAAGCCCGATGATGTCAGTCTTGGGATCAACAGCCAGATACTCCAGGAAATCAGCGCTGCCCAGGTCACAGCCGTTGCCCATGCTGATTGCTTTGCTGAGGCGGATTCCACGGGTCAACCCGATCTCCACCATCTTTCCTACGTGCCCACCGCTTTGAGAGATGTAGCCTACCGAACCTGCTGTGCTTAGGATTGTGGATGGTCCGTAGGGTATTCCCTGCTCGGGGCAAGAGACGCCGATGCAGTTGGGGCCGATGATTCTGAATCCGCCTTTTCGTGCCCGCCTGGTCATTTCCTCTTCTACCTCTATCCACTTCGGGTCACCTGTCTCTCTAAACCCAGCAGTGAAGAACTGGATGGCCTTTATCCTCTTGACAGTGCAGTCGTCTAGAAGGTCAAGCACGGCTGTCCTGGGAACGCAGGAGATCACCAGATCCACTGGCCCAGGGATGGACTTTAGGCTGGGGTAAATCTTTAAGCCGAAGACCTGGCCCCCGTTGGGGTTGACGGCGTACAGCTTGCCCTTGAAATCGACGGACAGAAGGCCTTTCAACCATCGCGAGCCCATCTTTAGCTCATTCGTCGATGCACCAGCCACGGCGATGGACCGCGGATAGAATAGGGGTTCTAGTTCCTTAAGCTTCCTTCGATCCAATTCGTCCTTCACTTTGTAGACCCTCCCAGCTCATATTCCTGAAGTCTACCACTGGCAGAGTTGAGGCGGCAAACTTCGGTATCGAGGGCGGTGAAAAAGCTCACCTATGCTGAATCACGCCCAACAGCTTGGTGTTGGCTGGTGGCCTGCTTGATTCTAAACTTGCCCTATAGCGGCTTGATTCGTATAATAGCGCTCTAGAGTGTATTTGAGTGAAGAGAGGAGAAGCTGATGGTCAAAAAGGCTATCCTGGAGACGGCCAGAAAAAGGAAGAGCACTGTCCTTACAGAAGTTGAATCCAAGCAGCTACTTGAGGAAGCTGGAATAAATGTTATCAAGGCAAAACTGGCTACTACCATGAAGGAGGCCGTTGCCTTAAGTAAAGGGATGGGCTTTCCGGTAGTGCTTAAGATTGCCTCGTCTGATGTGGTTCACAAAAGTGACGCCGGCGGGGTCAAGCTGGACCTGAAGAATGCCACCCAGGTGGAGAAGGCCTACCGGGAAATCATGGCCTCTATCAAGGAGAAGTTCCCCAAAGCAGCGATTGGCGGGGTATCGGTGCAGCCTATGGCCAAGCCTGGCGTGGAGGTGATCATCGGCATGTCTAAGGACGCGCAGTTCGGACCCGTCCTTATGTTTGGCTTGGGTGGAATACTGGTGGAGATTCTAAAAGATGTTTCCTTCAGGATTGTGCCTTTGGTGCGAAGAGATGCCAGGGAAATGATCAGGGAAATAAAGGGATATCCGGTGCTTGAGGGTTATCGAGGGAAGGAGCCGGCCAACGTTTCTGCCCTTGAGGATATGTTGCTAAAGGTCTCCGACTTTGTGGAGAAGAACCCCGACATAAAAGAGCTCGACCTCAACCCTGTTTTTGCTCATAGAGATGGCGCTGTAGCCGTTGATGCCAGGGTGGTGCTTGAGGAAGAGGCTATCAAGTGAGCTGACACACCAGTCGTTGCCGTATAGCGAAGGCTTTTGCAGCTTGTGGACCTGATACGATCAGAGCGCCCGAAAGGGCGCTCTGACTTTTGTGGAGTTTCTGGAAGCGTTGCCGATTTCGTGACGGGAGTCGGAGGACGCGCGGCTTGCTGCCAACAAGTGCATCACATTCACATAGCGTGGCGGCGAAGGTTGACAACCGGCTATCAGTTGTGACATACATGATACAGATTTGATCACCACTGGCCTCCAGGATTACAGACACGGGAGGCCGCTGTTTCTCAGGGGGGCGAACTTCAGCTCAACAGGCGATGCTCTTCAAGCAAAGGAGAGCGCCACATGCTGGCACAAGAAGACATGGCAAGGAGGCTGTCATGAGTACTTCCTCAGGATCGGGGGAAAGAAGACTAAATCTTGCGTTTTGGGTAGTGATGGGTTTGTTGATTGCAGCTATCATAGCTGGTGGGGCTGTGCTTATCTCCAGACATGTCGGTGGCGGCGGGGGACATATTGAGGTAATTCTTCCGCCGCGTTCATCACCGGCGGTGGAGGTCTACCTGAGTGGGGCTGTAGCCAGCGAAGGCATCTATACCTTTAGCCAGGATAGCAGTCTGAAGGATGTCCTCCAGGGAGCTGGCGCAGTGGTGGAAGGCGTGGATGGTATCAAGATCAAGCTTCATGTTCTTGGCCCTGATGAGGACCCTTTTGCTCAGCCGGGAGGCGGGGAGCCGGGGGAAACGAAGATCAACATCAATACTGCCTCTGCCGCGGAGCTTGATCTTCTAGAGGGTATTGGGCCAGTCAAGGCTCAAGCTATCATTGATTACCGCAACGAACATGGCTTCTTTCGCACTGTGGACGAACTGATCAATGTGCCTGGTATCGGTCCTGCAACGCTGGAGGCCATCAGAGACAGGGTGACAGTGATAGATTGAGCCTGTTGCAGGCACACGGACGCTCGGTCTCTTCGGGCCTTAGAAAGCCGTGGACCCGTCTCGCTCCCAGCTTTTGTAGTCTGTCAAGGAAATAGCGAATGAGGCTTATCGCTGTCAGCATTGCCTGGGTTGGTGGTGCTTACCTTGGCTCGCTGGTATCGCCGCCTCTGTATGCCTTCCTATTAGCCTTTGTCCTTGGTTCGGTGATTGCCTTGCTGTGGCGTCGGAAGCCCGCTTTTCTCTGGGCGGGTCTCTGCCTTATTGTTCTATTCGGCGGTATCGGCTGTTACCACTGGAGGGTCAGTGAGGCCACTGTCCAGTCCTTCAATGACTCCGGGAGGGTGGAAATAAAGGGCGAGGTGGCGCGGGATCCTGAACTCGAGGGCAGCGCTGCCAAACTGAGCCTTTCTGCTCGAGAGATAAAGATAAATGGCGACTGGCAAGAAATCTCCGGCAAGGTTTTGATCTATACCGGAGCCTTCCCCTCTTATAGTCTGGGGGACTGGATCAAGGTAACCGGAGAACTGGAATCGCCCGCCGCGGTTGAAAATCCAGATTACAGAGACTACCTTGCCCAGCACGGCTTTCGATCCACGATGTCCTATCCCCAAATAGGGTTTATGCAACGGGGATGGCTTTGCAGCACCAGAAATCGCCTATCCGAGTCCCTTTCCCGAGCCCTGCCTGAACCTCAGGACTCTTTGGCTCAGGCTCTCCTCCTGGGTATCCGTAGCCACCTTCCCGACACACTTGTCGATAGCTTCCGTGGTTCAGGCACTTCCCATATAGTGGCTATCTCGGGAATGAATGTGGCCATGCTCGCTGGCGTTATCCTCGGTGTTGCAGCCTGGCTCTTCGGCAGGCGACGCCCGATTTATCTTGTCATCACTTTTGCTGTGGTTTGGATTTACGCCCTGCTTACGGGGATGCAGCCACCCGTTTTTCGAGCGGCTATCATGTTCAGCCTTTTTCTCACTGCTTTGTGGTTAGGCAGACCGCGCAGTGCTATGCCAGCCCTTGCCCTTGCCGCAGCGATAATGGTGGGTCTCGATCCTGCCGTTCTCCGCGATGTTTCTTTCCAACTGAGTTTCGTGTCCATAGCTGGCATTGCTCTACTTCTTCCGCCTTTTGAGGAGATCTGGCAGAAAAGAGGAGCGCCCAGACTAGAGACAAGAGCGTCCGTTTTGGCATTCAGCCGACCCATTGTGCAAAGCCTGATGGTCAGCCTGGCAGCAATCATTGCTGTCTATCCTCTGATCGCCTATTACTTCGGCTATGTTTCTGTGGTAGGCCTTCCGGCTACCTTTTTTGCTTTGC
>JBGOXA010000308.1:0-2859 GCA_041478915.1 Dehalococcoidia bacterium | reverse complement strand
TGTTATTCTCAAACACCACCTTTCCCCGAATTAGGTCTCTGAACTGCGTCCGACCAGTGAGTGACACCTTAAAGCGGATCACCGCGGTGATCCGCTGGGCTTCCAATTGGGAACGTTCTTGCTGGCTGAGGTTGCGGCAGAGGCGATCGTAGCCGGGTGGCTGCCCACGACGCACCTGCTCTGCTCTCATTGCCTCCAGCCTTTCCGTGGAGCAATAGCAGGGATAGGCATGGCCATCTCTCACCAGTTGCTGGGCCGCAGGGTGGTATAGTTTCAGTCGCTGCGACTGGATGTAAGGCCCGTAGTCACCCCCCACCTCCGGGCCTTCATCCCACTCCAGCCCTAGCCAGCGCAAACTGCCAAGGATGTCTTCCACTGCTCCCTCAACCTTTCTTCCCACATCGGTATCTTCGATGCGGACAATAAAGCTGCCTCCATAATGCCTGGCAAATAGCCAGTTGAACATGGCAGTCCTGATGTTGCCCACATGGGGATAGCCGGTGGGGCTGGGAGCGTAGCGCACCCGCACCGGCGGAATTACTGCGGACTGGATTGGGCCATTACCCATAAGACTGCACCAATTTCGCTCTTTGCATGCATACCCTCTAAACGCGATCTAACCTTGACCTTAGTTCGCCAAATTCTAGCACCTCAAATGAGACCTGAGCAAGAAGAGGTGCGGCTCAGCCTCTGACAGAATGCGCGGATGCCTATGCCTGGTGGAGCAGCCCCCGAGACTGCTTCAAGCTCTGTCATTGAGAGATAGACGCTCCAGCACTTGCTCGAGCTCTGCTGGCAGTTCCGACCTGAACTCTACGCATTCTCCGGTGCTGGGAAGCTTGAAGCCGAGCAAGAAGGCGTGGAGGAATTGCCTTTTGAGGTACGGCAACCGTACCCCGTAGACTGGGTCTCCAGCTACAGGGCAACCGATAGCCGAGAAATGGACTCTGATCTGGTGGGTGCGTCCCGTGTGAAGCGTGGCTTCTACCAAGCTGTAGCCCTTAAAGTGCTTCACTACTCGGTAGGAGGTGCGTGCCTCTCTCCCCTGGGGAACTACTGCCATGCGCTTGCGATCTTTGGGATGGCGCCCAATCGGGGCTTCGATAACACCTTCTTCTGGGGCAGGACGCCCCTTTACCAGCACCGAGTACCTTTTCAACATGGTGCGCTTTTTTAGCTGAGCAGCCAGGTTGAGCTGGGCTGCCTTGTTCTTGGCCACTACTATCAGACCGGAGGTATCTTTATCGAGTCGATGTACGATTCCGGGGCGGACCGAGCTATCGATGGCCGAAATCTCGGGGCAGTGGGCCAGAATGGCATTCATTAGAGTGCGACTAGGGTGCCCAGGCGCAGGGTAAACGGTCATGTCAGCGGGTTTATCAACAACCATAAGGTCGTCATCCTCATAGATGATGGTGAGGGGGATCTCCTCAGGAATGAGGGCTGGGGAAGGGGAGGGGGGAGGCACGTTGATAACAATCACATCCCCAATCCGGGGTTTGTGACTTGGCTTTACTGCCCTGCTGTTTACGGTGACGCGCCCTTCTTCAATCAGCTTTTGGATATAGGAACGGGTGAGTTCAGCGCATGATTGGCTGATGTATCTGTCGAGCCGGAGGCCTGCCTTGTCCACTACCAGACGGATAGTTCTGGCTGTTTCCATTAACCGTGCTTCTGAGATGTTGCTGTGCGTATTGCAAACCAGAGGAGGAGGAAAAAGCCGACCACGATGGCCACATCGGCTAGATTAAAGGCTGGCCAGTGGAAGCTGCCCCAGAGGCGAAAATCGATAAAGTCAGTGACGTAGCCGAAGCGGAGCCGGTCGATCAGATTGCCTATGCTGCCGCCGATGAACAATCCCAGCGATATTTTGATCAACCTGTTGTTGAGCAGGGCGTATCGGTGGGAGAAGAAGACGACTGCGGCTATCAGCGCTATAGATATGATTAACGGGACTGCCTGGTTGACAGAAAAGCCAAAAACGATGCCTGTATTGTGCACGAGGGTCAGCCGGACAAATCCTTCATGCGGCCGTGATTCGCCGAGGACCAAGCTCTCTCTAATCCACAGCTTGGTCAGTTGATCTGCTATCACTACCAAGAGGGCGACGAGGAAGAGAGTCTTTCGAGATTGCAGGTTACCTTGCAGGCGGCTTACCTTTTGCATTCTTTGCCTGGCGTGACTTGCAATCGAGGCAAAGGCTTGCCTGAGGAAGAACTTCAAGTCGCTCCATGCCTATAGGCCGCCCGCAGATATCACACAGACCGTAGGTCCCGTGCTCCACTTTTTGGAGGGCATGCTCCACTTCGGCGAGGAGTCCTGATAGGCGACTCTCCAGCGCGAGCCTTCTCTCTAACTCAAAGGCTTCACTGGCTCCCTCTTCCTTCTTGCCATAGGGACTGCCTTCTTTCAGTTCGCCGACGGGCGGGGCGCTAGCTTTTAGCTGCTCCAGTCCTTTGGTGAACCGTTCGCGTTCTTCCAGCAAACGGCGATGAAGTTCCTCCGAAGTCACAGGCATTTCCTCTCCTCTTGGTCAGAGCCAGATCCTCTATCTAGGCCTCAAGTCACTCTGCCCAGTTATCACCTAGGAAGCTCAATCATTGGAGAAGGAAGAGATGTGTAAATCCGCCCCAGTATCTAATGGTGAAGGCATATTATAGCCCTTTTTCGTGGGATAGTCAAGCTTGCGATGTGCCCCGAAATCAGCGATTGATGGTTTAGTGTTGTGGGAGTACAGGGCAAGCCCATTCCCCAGGCGGTTTTTTCGGGTTTTCTTGGGCGGTGGTGGGGCAGACTCAGTCCCAGAGACACCCTGAAAGGCTGGTTTTGGGGCTTTGTGCTGCCTTTTTCCCAGCCCTA
>JBGOXA010000115.1:0-5863 GCA_041478915.1 Dehalococcoidia bacterium | reverse complement strand
TTTTTGGTTCTGTTCTTGCCGATTGGGCAGGCGTCCGATAGTCATACTGCGCCAGTTCACCTATAATTGACTGGAACGTTTGCTCTCGGCGGCTTTGAAATCGAACGGGTTTGCGAGGTGAATTTGCGCCATGAAGAGAACAGAATCCCTGGACATTGCTTTCAGCCCGGCTTCAGTAGCTATAGCTGGTGTTGGCCCAACTACAGCCGGAGGAAACTACCTGAAAAGCTTGCTTGACTCCGGCTTCAAGGGGAAAATCTATCCGCTGAACCCAAGGGACGGTGAGATTTCAGGCATGCCGATCTACCCCAACATTAAGGACGTTCCGGACCCAGTTGATTATGTCATTTCCTGTATACCGGCTGATCTAGTCCCCCAGTTGGTGGAAGACTGTACAGAGAACAGGGCCAAGGTGCTGTCGCTTTTCACGGCCGGCTTCTCTGAGACCGGGACTGAGCGGGGCCGACTCTTGGAGGCTGAGATTTGCCGCCTAGCCCAAGCAGGAGGCCTCCGGCTTATTGGGCCCAACTGTATGGGCGTATACAGTCCGAGGGTAGGCCTGTCTTTCGTCTCCGATTTCCCCAGGGAGAGGGGCCGGGTAGCCTTTGTCTGTCAGAGTGGTGGCAATACCATCTACTTTGTCCGACTGGCTGCTCAAAGAGGTGTCAGGTTCAGCAAAGTCATCTCCTATGGAAACGCCTGCGACGTTGACGAAAGCGACCTGCTTGAGTACCTGACCGACGATGACGAGACAGAGATAGTTGCTGCCTATATTGAAGGCGTGAAGGACGGTGGGCGGTTTTATCGGGCGGTGACCCGTCTCTCAGCCAGGAAGCCGGTGATAGTGCTCAAGGGTGGCTATACTGAGGCCGGGGCACGTACCGCTGCCTCGCATACCGGCTCTCTGGCTGGCTCCGACGAGATATGGGATGGCCTGCTGCGGCAGGCTGGGGCCCTCCGGGTTCACACCCTAGAGGAGATGCTGGACACGGTTGTTACCTTCCTTTTCCTGCCTCTCCCCAAGGGAAGAAGGGTGGCTATGGTTGGAGGTGGTGGTGGGGCCAGCGTTCTGACTAGTGACGCCTGCAATGCCGATGGCTTTACTGTGCCGACAATACCTCCGAAGACTGCGGATGAGATTACAGGTTTCCTTGGGACGAGCGCCGGGATGATCCTCACCAACCCCATTGAGTTCAACATGGCCCCGGAGGCTTCTTACAACACAGCCAGGAGCTTGTTGAGCCTTGACGCAATTGACCTGCTGCTGGGCACCTGCGTCTTCGGGCAGCAGCCCTGGCCCAGCTTCGATTTGTGGTTTGATTTCTTTTGCGACACCATTATCAGGCTCCATGCTGACATAGACAAGCCCATAGGAGTCATCATCCAATCTGGTATCCCCAGCCAGGAGCAGCGCTTCCTGGCCGTCCAGCGAAGACTGGTCGAGGCAGCTATACCCGTCTATTATTCCATGTCAGGTGCATGTCGGGCGATTGACCGTTTCTTGCGCTACCACCAGAAGCGGCTCGCCGCACTGAGAAGTGACTGTAAATAGTAACTGTCCGACTACTCCGGCACTTCCACTGTGACCGTTGTGCCTTTGCCTACCTCTGATTGCACCGAGAAGGTGCCATTGATGAGGCGGGCACGTTCCTGCATTCCAAGTATCCCCAACCTCCCGAGTCGAACGAAGTCACCGATGGCCTGAGGCATGGCAAAGCCCTGGCCGTTGTCAGTTATGCTCAGTGTTACCTTCTCTGGACTGAATTCCAGTCGCACCTGGGCCTTGGTTGCCTTTGAATGTTTCCTGACATTATTCAAAGCCTCTTGAGCGATGCGGAATAGTACCAGCTCCGTGTGGGGGGATAGCCTACGTGGGGTGCCGACCACCTCGACGGAACTGCTAAGCATATAGCGATTGGTAAGATTATCCGTTATCCATTGCAGCGCCACCAGCAGGCCAAAGTCCTCCAGCAAAGAGGGGCGCAAGTCGTGGCTAAAGCGACGCACTCCCTGTAGAATGGTGTCTATCCTCCCACGGAGTTCTTCCAGACGGGCAGTCATGTCTTCAGGCAGCCCCTTTGGCGTAGCGATCAAGAAGTCGATGTCGAGGGCCAGCCTGGATAGCTCTTGAGCCGTGTCGTCGTGGAGTTCCCGCGCAATGCGCTTGCGTTCCTCCTCCTGTGCCTCGGTGAGAAGCTCGGCGTATATTCGCATATTCTCCTCGGCGCGCCTTTGGTCGGTGATGTCAGTGCCGATGCAAAGCACAAACTCAACTGAACCCTGCTGGGTGGGGAGGGCAGTATTCAGCCATGAGATCAGTCGCCGGTTTCCGTCCTTGCTAACCCAGTAGCTTTCATGCTTGTTTGGCGAACCGCCCTCTTGGACGGCTTTGAAGACAGCCTTAACTGGCTCTACCTCTTCAGGAATCAGGAGCAGATCCCAGACATGTTTGCCCCTAACCTCATCAAGAGAATAGCCGGTGAGTTTCTGGCAGGCCCGGTTGAAGCGGACAATTTGTCTCTCTTTGTCGAGAACCACCGCCAGAGCCCCTGCGGTGTCAATGAGGGCCGAGACGATGTCGCGCTCCTCCTTCAGGCGAAGCCTGCCGTCCTGGGCTGTTTTCCGCGCTCGTGACATGCTACTGCTAAATGTTTCCTTTCCAGCAGAAGAGTAATCCTTGATCGTCACCAGAGGTGAGCACCGAAGTATACCTACACGCCCTTTCCCCTCAACGTCGTCTAGCCCCTAAATCGTCGATGGTGAACCAGCCCTCCCTCAGGGCATGTACCACAGCCTCGGTGCGCGACTTGACCCCAAGCTTAGTGAAGATGTTCACTAGGTGGGCCTGAACAGTGCGCACGCTGATAGACAGTGCACTGGCGATCTCTTTGTTGCTCAGGCCCTTAGCAGTTAACTTAAGTACCTCTAGCTCCCGCTGATGCAAATCCGGAAATGCCTCTCTCGACTTCCCGGTGGCATACGGCAATCGATCGAGAACCTTGCGAGCTACAGCGGGGTCAAGCACTTTTTCCCCGGCGTGCAGGGATCTGACAGCGGAGACCAGCTCCCAGAGCCGAGCATCCTTCAGGAGGTAGCCGGATGCCCCTGCCTCGATGGCACCGAGCACATAAGGCCCGTAGCCATAGGCGCTGACAATGAGGACAGCCGTGTTGGGACAGGCTGCTTTGATGGACTTAGTTGCCTCGATACCGTTGAGCTTTGGCATAGCGACGTCAAGCACGGCAACATCGGGGCGGAGCTGCTCCGCCAGCTTGACCGCCTCCTCTCCGTCACCCGCCTGGGCAATAACCTCTATGTCGCCTTGCTCAGCCATAACTCGAACCAAGCCCTCCCTGAAGGCAGGGTGGTCATCAGCGACCAGTACTCTAATCTTCTCCATCCCACTGTTAGCGTAGCTAGGAATCTATCCCTCGGTAGCAAATCCGTAACATAATAGCTCAAAAGAAGAGCCTTGTCCATTTTGCTTAGGGTCTTATTGTACAAATTACCTAGTGTATTACGAGTATTGACGGCTGTGGCGAATACATCTTTTGGCGGATGTATAACCGTGGTGGCGGAAGCTAAGATAGGGAGTCCGGAGGTGGGAGAGAAGGGGCACACTGTGTAGACCAGCAAGGGTCTTGAGAAGCGTCATTTTATCAGTTAATGCAGTTCTCACAATTGTCAGATTGCTGCTGATGGCGACAGCGAGGTAGCGACTCAGAAAGGGAGGTAGCGCGGATGGGACAGAACCCGGCACCGGTTTGTGAAGTACCTGCCACGACGCAAGAGTGTCACCATTACTGGATAATTGCGAGTATGAAAGGCCCAGTCAGCGAGGGTAGATGCAAATTCTGTGGTTCACAGAAGGAGTTCAAGAATTATTTGCAAGATTGCCTCAGCCCAGATAATGGTGAGCATTGGGAGCGGGTCAACTGGCAGGGGGGTGGGAAGGCGGAGCAGGCCATCCTTTCTGAGATAGAGCAGTTGCTTGGGGTTGTGCCAACCTTTGAAGGTTGTGGCAGTGAGGGCGTTGTTGTGCCCAATCGTGCGGGGGGCCTCCCTGAGCTATAGCTCGCAACGACCCCATAGCTAAACTGCGCTTTGCGCTGGCTTTCCCCCAAACCGGCCATAGCTTTCTTTTTGAAGGGCGACGGTGCGGGGGCAGTGTGGCATAAGTAAGAAGCAGGGAGGGCTATTTAGACCTCTCCGCACCAAATGGACTATAATATCCCTACGTCCGTCCATATTGTGGCCCCTGAGAAGTTGCCCGGCCGGTATTTTGCGATATGAAAAGTGCAGGAAAGTACACCAGGATGCTGGTTCCACTGGATGGCTCTGAGCTAGCCGAAGGAGTGTTGCCTTATGCCAGAGCCTTTGCTGACAGGCTAGGCCTGGACATGACCTTGCTCCATGTTTGCACTGCCCAGGAGCGTGAGCTTGTCGAGGTGCATCGAGACTATATCGGGCGTGTGGCGGAGATGGCAAGACACCAGACGGCACAAGACCGGGGAAAGGCGGGCGTTCCGCCCGGGGGTGGGGCAGCAGGGGTGCAGGCTGAGCTAACTATCGGTCACCCTGCGGAGGAAATCATCCGCTATGCTGATGAGAACAACTTCGATCTAATCTTCATGGCCACCCATGGCCGGTCCGGGATCGGGCGTTGGGCTTTAGGGAGCGTGGCAGAGAAAGTCCTGCGGGCATCAAAGGTACCTGTCTTGCTTATCAGGGCGGGCATAGCTGGAACGATTGCGTCTGAGGAATGGCCGGGGAGAACCATACTGGTGCCGCTGGATGGTTCGCCTCTGGCTGAGTCCGTGCTCCCCCATGTTACTACGTTAGCCAAGCAGGGAGGCGCTGAGCTGGTGGACGTAGCCCTGCTCGCTGTTTGTGAGCCCATGATAAGCCCGCCGTTTAGTCCTGTCGCTGTCGCTACCCCTGAAGGCGTGGAGGCAGACCTGGTCAGGTGCAAACAGATTGGTGAAGGCTATCTGGCGGCAATAGGGGAGCGCCTCAGGGGTGGTGGGCTTAGAGTACGGTCAGAGGTGCTGATGGGGAAGGCGGCTGATGCGATTGTAGACTACGCCAGTAGCACTCCCTCAGCCCTCATTGCCATGGCCACCCACGGGCGATCCGGTCTTAGCCGGTGGGTGTATGGCAGCGTTGCCAGCAAGATCCTGCTGGGAGCCTCCAGCCCAGTCTTTCTGGTGAGACCGCACTGATTTGGCATTTCAAACGGCATTTCGCAATGTTGTTGGTGACCCCACAGTGGATGATAAGTAAGGCGCGGGAACAAGTACAAGCAGCCAAACTGGATTGTGGGCCGACCCTGCCCTACCCGGCTATTCTTGCAGAGCGGAATTACTAGCCGAGTGTTATTCTTGTAATAATGTTAGCTACAACGGAAGTAATCACATTGGGTATCCAGCTTCGTTTAAGATCACCCAGGATTGCATTAATGCGGTTCTTATCGGGACTTGTCGAGCGTAGCTCAGAGGCAAGATTGTATAGGGCTTGCACTAATGCTGACATTTCCTGTCGGATTGCGCCATTAGCAGCTTTTTGAGCTACTTCTATATTTGCCCCGCTTACACTTGATTGATAGCCAATTGTTGTTGAGCCTGGCCCACCGCCGCGGGCTTGAACAGAAAGGCCGGTCCCTCCACCGATTGCAGTTGCTTGTGTCCCTATAACGTTGATTTCGAAGTGGAATTGACTCGGGTTTTCTCGAATTGACCTTCCAATCGCGTCGATTAGTTCAGCAGCTTCTAAGATTTCCATTTTGTTCCTCTCTTGTATCTTCGGTTCGGGTGCTACTAGCTTCGCTCAGATACAAATTATCGTTACTTTGCTCCCCGAGGTG
>JBGOXA010000286.1:0-2991 GCA_041478915.1 Dehalococcoidia bacterium | reverse complement strand
TCGGGCCCCTTCCACATCCGTCAGTATGTCCGCCAGCCGATGCTGCACCGCCTGAAAGCTGCCGATGGGCCGCCCAAACTGCACGCGTTTCGATGTATACTCGGCTGTCATCGCCAGCTCTTGCTGCATCACTCCCACGGTCTCCACGCATTGGATGGCCGTCGCCTTTTGCAGGGTTATGTCCACCACCGGCCAACCGCCATCCACCGCTCCCAGCGTGTCCGACGGCGAGACCTGTACACTGTTAAACGTCATTTCAAACTGCTTGTCTCGGCCGACGGTCTTCAAGGGAACTTGCCCGATCCCCTTTGCTTCCTTTGGTACCAGAAACACGGTGGTCCCTTTCCCGTCATCATCAACCGGACTCGTAGCAGCCACTACCAGCATTACGTCTGCCACATGGGCATAAGGCACAAACAGTTTGGTGCCAGTAATAGAAAAGCAGCCATCCTCCTGCTGTGCTCGCGTCGTCATAAACTTAGGCTGATAATCCGCCTCCGGCTCGGATAGCGCCATGGTCAAGATCAGATCGCCACTGGCTACCCTGGGCAGCAGCCGATGCTTCTGCTCCTCATTTCCTGCGTCCAGTAAGGGAAGTACTCCGAACGCCATCGTGGCGAACAGTGGACTCGGGCAGGCCGACTTGCCGACTTCCTCAAACAAGACCCCCAGGTCCAGCAGCGTAGCGCCGGCACCGCCATACTCCTCTGGGATCACCAGGCCCAGCCACCCCAAGTCGGCCATCTTCCTCCAGATTTCCGGGGAATACCCCAGTTCGCTCTCCTGTAGCTGCAGGACCAGCTTCTTGGGAAATTCACCGTCGAAGAAACGACGCGCCTCCTTCTTCAGAAGCTCCTGTTGATCGTTCAATGCGAAATCCATTTCTCCAGCTCCTTTATCGAGACTTCATCAATCCAAGACCCATCGTGGCCATGATGTCCCGCATTACTTCGTTGGTGCCGCCCCCAAAGGTGAGCAGCAGGTACATCCGGGACAAACGTTCTACCCATCCACCAAGCGGGGCCCATTTCGAGCCCAACTGAAGCTGTCCGAACTGGCCCATGATCTCCTGACAGGCTCTCGTTGTGCGGACAATGTGCTCGCTGCCGAAGACCTTGATCATCGCCGATTCCACGTGTGGCGTCTCATCCTTTGTCATCTGCCATGCCACTCGGTGGTTAAGTATCTTGAGCACCTCTGACTCCACCGTGAGCTCGGCCAGTTTATTCCGCACCCAGGGCTCATCACCGATAGGGGATCCGTTGCGCCTGGTGGATCGGGCCCACAGGGTTGTGTCCTCAATCATCCTGACGGTTGCCGAATGTGGGACCAGGCTGATCCGCTCGTGGGCCAGTTGGGTCACCATGTACATAACCCCTAGATTCTCCTCGCCAACCAGGCACTCCTTTGGCACCCTGACACTCTCGAAAAACTCCTGAGCGATCGCGAACTCGCTCATCACATGCATCGGCTGAATGCTGATGCCAGGACTTTTCGCATCGACCAGGAAGATCGAGATCCCCTCATATTGGTGCTTGGCATGCGGGTTGGTGCGCGCCGCCAGCCAGAAATAATCGACATTTTGCCCGCTGGAGGTGAATATTTTCTGTCCGTTGATAACGTAGTCGTCGCCCTCCTTTATGGCGGTAGTCTTGAGCGAGAAGAGGTCGGTTCCAGCCTCCGGTTCCGTGTAGGCGATCCCGAATTGGATATCCCCGGTCAGAATGGGTGGCAGGAAACGTTGTCTCTGCTCTTGGCTGCCCACTCTCATCAAAGTCGGCCCTACCGTCATCAAGCTCAGCGACGGAATCGGTATTCGGAAGTATCCCATAGCCAAATCGAAGAAGATATACTGCTCGAGCGGCGTGCGGCCCTGACCGCCAAATTCTGTTGGCCATCCGATCCCAGTCCACCCATCGCGACCCATCCGCCTCGTGAAACCACGGGCGATGGGGCCCTCGCCCTCAGGGTGGGTGATCATCTCATCATCGAGCTCGGGAGGGATATTCCCTTTGAGATAGGTGAAGACCTCTTTCTCAAGCTGCTCTTGCTCCGGTGTGAATCTAAAATCCATACTTGTCCCCTTTCCGAGTTCCGAAGGTTGCACCATCAATGCTGCCAGGTCCAGCAGTAATCACTGATGATATGCACTGACCTTCCCCAGGTGTGCTTTTGAGAGTTCACTACCCCAACTCGTCCCTCAATCTTCGTGGCATCACCGTTATCTGACCACACAGGTTGGATGACCAGTCCGGGACTCTATTCAGTGCCTAAGATCTCAACTGCCTGGGATACCATATCATACATGATTTGTCTTACCGACTTGCGTTCCTTGATCAACCCCACGACGTTCCCTGCCGGCGTGCTAACCCAGTCACGTAAGCCGGGTTTGTCAAAGAGTGAAAGTGACTGTGGATATTCGGTACTGAGGGAGTGCGTCATTGGTGAGTATAGGTTCTGCAAGGGCATCGGAAGGGTTTTGGGAGCGTCCGGCTCGTTCCAGCGATCAATATACTTGTTCTTCAGAGTGCGGGCAGATTTCCCAGTGTATACCTTAGTGGTGACGGCATCTTCATCCGTAGCCTCAAGCATCCTGTCCTTTATCCAGTCTGGCACCGGGCATTCGTGGGCAGTCAGCCAAATAGTGCCCGTCCATACGCCGACAGCACCTAGAGCTAGAGCGGCGACAAGCCCTCTGCCATCCCCTATGCCACCAGCAGCTAGCACAGGGATAGGACTGACAGCATCAACTACTTGAGGAACCAGGACCAGAGTCCCTATCCTTCCAGTATGCCCTCCGGCTTCGGTCCCCTGGGCTACAATAATATCGACTCCAATTGCAGCCGCGCGGCGAGCGTTTTTCACGTTGCCAACAAGGGTGATTACTTTGATCCCTGCCGCACGGCACTCATCCACAGCCTCGCGGGTTATTCCCAGTCCAGCAGCGATGATAGCAGGTTTCGCCTTGAGGGTTGCCTCCAGTTGCTTCCT
>JBGOXA010000184.1:0-4400 GCA_041478915.1 Dehalococcoidia bacterium | reverse complement strand
GCCTGCATGTTCATCACTCCCATCTCGGCTAGCCTTTGCCTCCTTTATCAGTCTCAGCTAGCCCAATTCTGCCGCATTTCGGTTACCTTTTACATGAGTCAACCACCAACCTTTCGGTTACATTTTAGGTGAGTCAAATCGAACGATTGACAGGGAGCTGGTGCCGATATATAATGAGCCGCCGAAGCCGCTCCATGGGAGTAGAGCTATCGCGGAGGCACAAGATGAAAGATGCGGCGAGTCCAAATAAGGCACGAAGGAAAGTGAGGCAAAGAGTGCTCCATACGAAACTGTGTGACATGCTGGAGATCGAATACCCCATTATTCTTGCGGGCATGGGTGGTTATGCCGGGCCTACCCTCGCAGCTGCAGTGTCCAATGCAGGCGGACTAGGTGTCCTTGGCTGCTCAGGGATGCCGCTTGATATAGTGGTGGATATGATTAGAAAGACCAAAAGCC
Organism: Dehalococcoidia bacterium; assembly: GCA_041478915.1. Taxonomy (GTDB): domain Bacteria; phylum Chloroflexota; class Dehalococcoidia; order UBA2247; family RBG-13-53-26; genus VGOE01. Next base: position 3,941 of record JBGOXA010000184.1, on the reverse strand, counting down.
TGACCAGTAGGCCTTTTGGTGTAGACGTACTGATGCCGTTGTCGGTTGCTGCGCCGGGCACTGAGATCCCAATCCCAACGAAGATTGAATTGCCTGCGAGTCAGGTTGCGTTTGTAAACCAGTTGAGGAGAGAATTCGGGATTCCGAAGCCAAAGCAATCTAGTTCAGGAGACTTCTTCAATGCAGAGCTCATGAAGAAGACAGTCGAAGTATGCTTAGAAGAGCGTGTCCCTGTTTTTGTCGCCGGCCTCGGCAATCCGGCCTGGATGGTACCACAGGCTCATGCTCAAGGGATGAAGGTCCTCGCCTGCGTTGGCAATGTGAGAAGCGCTCGCCGCGTAGCGGAAGGTGGCGTGGATATTGTTGTAGCTGCGGGATACGAAGGGGGAGGGCATACCGGCAGGATCGGCACTATGGCGCTCATTCCCCAGGTGGTGGATGCTGTCTACCCTACCCCGGTGGTAGCTGCCGGGGGTATAGCTGACGGTAGAGGGCTGGCTGCTTCCTTAGCACTGGGAGCCTGCGGGGTATGGATGGGCACTGCCTTCATAGTCTCCCATGAGGCCCATGTTGACGCTGTGGAGTTGGGCCTTATGGCTCAGTGGGAGGTTGATTACTGGAAGCAGAGAATCCTCGAATGTACTGAGGAGGACACGGTGGTAACCCGATCCTATTCTGGCAAAACAATGCGCAACCTAAAGAACAAGTGGATTCAAGCGTGGGAAAGGCCAGATGCCCCCCCCACACTCCCTATGCCATTACAGTTCATGCTCTGCTGGAATTTGATGGAAGGCGCCAGGGAAGCTAGCATCAAGGACATTCTACTCTGGCCCACCGGGCAGATAGGGGGAATGATCAAGGAATTGAAGAGTGCAAAACAGATTGTTGATGAGATGGTAGAGGGGGCTGTTGGGGTTTTGCAGGAGACGCTTACCACCGAGGTGACTGCAAAATGACGATACCCGCTAGGCTTAACCCAACATCAGCACTTAGCGGCATCAGAGTACCAGGAGTCTGGGGCATTATTCAAAAGTAAAGTATTGGTTCTAGTTCCCATCTGAAGCCTGAGATGCCCTGGAAATGTTGATTGCCTCCGACTATAGGTTTATGATCTCTGCCAGGGCAAGTGTCTGTCGGCCACACCATCCGCTATAAAGTGCAGCAACTCATACTAGCCCTGCGAAGCCGCAGCCTTGCCTCATCCCGTCTGTCGGATCGTAGATTGCACGTCAGCCCTTGTAGGTGAAAGAGGGTTGAGGCGCATATATTTATGCACATCATTGGGGGAGGCTGCTCTCACTCCCCATTCTTATCCTCTTTACAGCTTCTCAATGGTGATTCTTACCTTGTCCCCCTTCTTGAGGTCTTCAGAAGGCTTGAATTTGACTGTCTCCGTCTTATTGCAACAGCACAGTTTACCTTTTAACCGCACCCTAAGTTCGTCCGTCTTCTTGACGTCGGCGGACATCTTAATCTCAACTTCACCCAGCTTGACTGCCATTTAAGTGTCACCCCCCTTCTCATGCCTTCGTGTATAAATATGAGAGCAGCCTCCCTAAAGACTATAAACTACCGCAGCAGTGATGACAAGCTGAAAGTAATGATCGAGCGAGGCTACACAATTGCGAGAATTGTTCAGGAAAACCCCGCGAACTTGTGGTGTGAATTGCAGTGCCCCCTACATCTCTAACCCGCGACCAGCGACCTGGCAGAGGCCAGGACCTGCGTCTACTGTGCTGCCGGACGTCTCACTAAACTCATCGATTGGGTGCTGCATGTTGGGACACATACTCCGCACCCGATGCAGAGGTCACCCTTAACCTTGGCAAATTCGTCGACTTCTATGGCGCCCATGGGGCAGCGATCAGCGCAGACTTTACAGGCGCTGCACATTTCCTCATCGACATGTGCCACGAAGGGAGATGGGATCAGTATCTGTGCGCCATGTTTGAGCTGACCCACTAGTTGCGGACAGCAGTCGTTGCAGCAGTTGCATATACAGTTCTGTATGTTCAGGGTATGAACAAGGCCATCGTCATTGCATTTCCGCAGCAGCTCAATAGCCTCGTCATAGGTAAGTTCACGGGCCATACCATGCTCGACGGCCCAGCGGCTTACGTCGCCCGTATGGATGCACGTTTCCAAGATGTGGTCACAGTGTTCGCCAGGGGTAGCAAGCCAGGCGCTGAGGCGACACGGACAGGCTGACACACTCCAGTGTCCGGCCTCCTTGATAGCCTCGGCAAGATTCTCGGAGGGAAGGGCGTCATCAGGCAATGCCGATAGGGCAGCCCAAACGGGGGCAAAGGGGAACCCCATCTTGCACAACCTCTCCTTGCCCCAATCATAGATGATCCTGTGTAAGGCTTTGCCCAGTTCTACAGAATAGGGGAACCTTATATTGCCCCAGATGCCTGTTTCCACAAGCCCCGGAGCTGCCATCCCCACCACCCGGTAAATGGGGTCCTTTTTCCCAGGGTCGATCCACATGGTGCCTTTGTCAGCCATAGCCTCAAGTATCTTCTTCAGTTTCGATTTCTCAATGCCAGTCTTCTCCGAAAGCTCACTGAGGGTTCCTCCAGTGAGACCTATCTGGACAGCCAAACGGGCCTCCTCAGGCGTGAATTGCAGACGCAACAATTTCAGGAATTCGGGCGTCATCGGCATGCCGGTGGGATCGTCTCTGTCCTCCATTTCCGCCAGTTCTTCGTAAACATTCTTGGTTGACATTACTTCGCCTCCCTGTATATCTACGGTATACAACCCTAACCCCATGTAGCCGTACATATTCTCACGCCGCTACGTACAACACGACGCCGGCAGGGTTTTCGGCCTTGTTTCCAGGAGGGTCGGGCACCACTCGGATAACGCGGATGAGCTAGGCACAAAACAACCGCTCGCTGGCGTCAGGCTTTCTGGGCAAGTAGTCGTGACCCAAGCTCCCAGAATAGAGGCCAGGGACTTTGGGTTGCACCGATTGCACCCATCTCGCGCACTGGACTCCCACGCCTTTCGCTATTCTGTTTTAGTATAACACACGTTGCCCCACGATAAGAAAGACATTTATTTTGATGGGCTGTTGCGGGATGTAGAACTGATATTGGACGGATGGACTGAAGCTGGAAACTGCCTAGGCCTGGCCCGACTGCCTGAACTGAGCCGGGCTAGAGAGGCTGGTTGCCATAAGCGATTCCCTGATGCTGAGAAGGAAAATAGAACGCCTTCACACTAGCTGCTGCACAAATTGGCTATTTGTTACCAATCCGCTATCCTTATACTATGCGTCGCCTTAATTAGCTCGAAAAGCGGACGAATTTGCTGTCTGGTGCAGACACCCTGCAGTCAAAACCTTGCAGCGTGCAGCGCTCCAGTGGCGTGTTCAGAAGGTCCTAAAGAGCGCGTACCATGACCGCGGCTTCATTTGTTACGAATGTGAAGGCATCGCCAGTTTTGTCAATTCGTCCCGTGCGGCCAATGCGATGAATATGGGCGTCCGTACAGTCGGGCATATCGTGGTTGATGACGTGTGAAATATCCAAAACATCGGTGCAACGAGCGGCAATATCGGTCGCCACCGATATCTTAAACGAGCCGGTACATAAGCCATCAAGCACATCCTGACACCGGTACTGAGACAGGCTACCTTGTAGTGAGGTTGCCCGATAGCCCGCTCTTTTTGGTTGTTGTGCAACACGCTCGGCATGGAGCTTGGTACGCGTAAATATAAGCACTGACTCCGTTTTAGTTTTGCGTAAGAGCTCCTTAGTAAAATATCGAGGAATGTGCCTCCAAAATAAGAGAGACTACTCAACTGATTCAGTATGTTCTTTGTCTTCCTTTTCGATTAAACCAGTTATCTCTTCCATGGAGAGGCTCTATACCTCTCTTATCTGAAAGAGGAAGAGCCTCAACAACATCAATCACCCGGTTCCCCAGCCCTT
>JBGOXA010000281.1:0-3033 GCA_041478915.1 Dehalococcoidia bacterium | reverse complement strand
GTGGCCTCCTGCCTGCAACACCTTCACATAGACCGCCTTCAGCAGCGGTTCTGCCAGGCTGTCCCCTTCAATCAGCACCCTGTCCCCGGGGCGCACTGCTACAGAGTAGCTGACCAGCACCTCGGCTAATTTCTCTACCCGCGGGTCTGTCATTGTCTGATCACCCTCAACCCACCATGACGCTTATGGCGCCGGGGATAACCTCAAAGGTGGCGGGCAATGTTCCCACCAGGTCCCCATCCATCTCCAGCAGCACCTCTTCCTCCGCAGTAACCTCAACCTTCCGCCCCCGAAAATGGCTCACCTTTTCATGACCCAGGTGCGTTCCATTGCGCAGCTTGGGCACATTCCACAGCGCTTCCAATGTACCGAAATCTCCCACATTGACGATATCGAAAAGCCCATCATCCATACTGGCCTCCGGAGCAGCCAGAAATCCCTGGCCAAAGTACCTGCCATTGGCGATGATGGTGTTCCTCACTGCCAGCTTCAAGGGTGAATTGCCATCAATGGAGATGTTCACAGCCCTCGCTCTGTAGACCACGGCAGCAGTCAGGATACCCCAGACATAGTTGGGGCGCGGCCCCAGTATCCGTGGCGCTCGACTGGCCTTCTGTACCACCAGCCCACCGGCGCCCAGATCAGCAATATTGATGAAGAGACGGCGTTCCTTCTCCCCTTTGAGATTCGTGAACTCTGCTCTGCCCACATCAAGCCTTCTGGTAACGTTGTCTTTGCCCGATTTGAGGACAGGGGTCGTCTCTACAGTAATGCCCAGGCTACGGGCCAAGTCACAGCCCGATCCGAGGGGGATGATGCCCAGGACTATATTCGAGCCTGGTACAGCACCATTATCGAATAGTCCATTCAGCACCTCGTTCACCGTGCCATCGCCGCCGACCGCTATAATTCTCTGGCATCCCGATTCGGCAGCCTCTCTGGCCAGATTGGTGGCCTGGCCAAAGCACTCTGTCATCCTGAAAACAGCGCCGGAGTAGCCGTTCCGCTTTATGGTCTCCTCAACCCTGCGCCAGCGGTCACTGCAGCGGCTGACAGCTACGGAGTTGACTATGAATGCAGTCTTCAAGCTAGCGTCTTCCCTCTGATCTGCCACCCCACCCAGAGTTCTGCCGCCGATTGTATGGTTCGCAACGAACATTGTCAAGGTTACCTGTGGTAGTTCTAAGATAATGACACCCATCAATGGTTCTGTGAAAATGTCACCCTATGAGAAAGGAGACAATTTCATTGAACCGGAAGGAGCAGCAGCGATTGATGGTGTTGAACCAGGTAGAGCGAGGAGACCTCACGGGTAAGCAGGCTGCGGCATTGATGGGCTTGTGTCTGAGACAGATGCGCAGACTTCTGGCAGCGTATAGAAAGGAGGGAGCTACTGCTTTAGCTCACGGCAATCGGGGTTGTCGCCCTGTGCATGCCCTCTCGGGGGAGATCAGAAAGCAGGTAATAGCCCTGGCTCAAGGCCGATATGCCGGCTTCAATCATCACCACCTGACGGAGCTTCTAGCAGAGCTGGAAGGCTTGGTGCTGAGTCGTTCATCGGTATGGCGCATCCTGACTGCTGCTGGGCTGAGGAGCCCCCGCCAGCGCCGATCACCCAAACACCGTTGCCGGCGGGAGCGCTATCCCCAAGAGGGGATGCTGTTGCAGATAGATGGCAGTCATCATGATTGGCTGGAAGGCCGAGGCCCCTACCTAACCCTGGTAGGGGCCATAGATGATGCCACTGGCATCGTTCCCTATGCCCTGTTTCGAGAGCAAGAGGATGCCCAGGGTTACTTTATGTTGCTCGGCGAGGTTATCCATAGCAAAGGCATACCCTTGGCCGTCTATAGTGACCGGCACGGCATCTTTCAGCGCTCAGCTAAAGAGCCAGAGAGCTTGATGGAGCAACTGGAGGGGAAACGGCAACCTACTCAGTTTGGCAGGGCCTTAATGGATCTCTGCATCCAGCCTATCTTCGCCCTGTCTCCCCAGGCCAAGGGCAGGATAGAACGCCTCTGGGGCACTTTCCAGGATCGGCTGGTTAGCGAGTTGCGTTTAGCCGGAGCCAGCACCATTGACGATGCTAACCGAGTGCTATGGAATTTTCTACCCCGTTTCAATGCTCAATTTAGCGTTCCGCCAGCCCAGCCTGGCTCAGCATATCGGGGCTTACCAACCGGACTGTGCCTGGAATCAGTGCTGTGTTTCAAATACCAGCGCACCGTAGCTGCTGACAATACCATCCGCTTTTATGGCCAGGTTATCCAACTTCTGCCAGGATGTGACCGTTGCAGCTACGCTCATGCCAGAGTTGAAGTGCAAGAGCGGCTGGACGGGAGCCTGGTAGCGCAGTACCAGGGGAAGCCTATTGCCAGTAGGCCAGCACCTCCACATCCTGTCACCTTAAGGGCCCGCAAAGGTGCGCGGGGTACCTGTACCACTCCCCCTGAAAGCATCGCGGCAGAGGTGGACCACAAAGCTATCGGGACTCTGGGGGGCAGCAAGAGCGGGGTGGGCCTCTCCCATGAGAAGGCCCCAATGAATCAGGGTCAAAAACTTGCCTACAAGCCTGGTCCTAATCATCCATGGAGAAAACCATTGCTGGTGACAAAATCACAGAACCGTTAGGGTGACATATTGACAGAACCACGACACGATGTTGATGTTGTATCTGAAGTGAAATTGACACACGAGCGTTCAGAATGGTAGCATGGAGAGCGATTTCTTATATGTCAGGGAGGAAGGTATGAGTTATAAGTACGTCAAGTATGAAAAAAAGGGCGAGATTGCCACGATCACGTTCAACAAACCGGAGAAGATGAACTCCTATGTTATCATCTCGGTGGGAGAGGATTTTGCCGAAGTGCTGGACGCTATTACGAAGGCGGAAGAAGACGATGATATCAAGGTGATCATCTTCAAGGGAGCCGGCCGGTGCTTCTCCGCAGGCCAGGACCTCAGCAAGGTGGGTTTTGTCTACGGATTTGGGACGAAGAAGGACGATCGCCGCCCCAGCCAGAGAATAAGGCT
>JBGOXA010000107.1:0-6227 GCA_041478915.1 Dehalococcoidia bacterium | reverse complement strand
GGTCTGGTTGTTCAGGAACACCGCACCATCGCTGACCGGATACTGATCGCTTTGCCCGCCATAGTCCCAGAACTCGGCGAAATCACGGTAGATTGGTGCGTAGTACCACGGGAGTATGATGTTGGCGTGGGTATTGCCACGAAAGCCTGGTGCCGCGGTCTCTTCTGTGGCTAACCCGCCGCCGATTTCATGTCTTCGTTCAAAGATGCCAACGCTCATGCCACCGTACTTAGCGAGATACATGGCAAGCATCAGCGCTTTGTTCCCTCCACCACACACTATCGCATCAAATGTTGCATCTGCCATTGACGTCCTCCTTGTACGGATTGCTTATCATTGCCGGGATTCAGATCATAATCTGCTTGCTACCCGAACAGACCTCGCCCTATTGGAGTGACCAATAACACTACTGACATTATTCAATTATAGGAGCCTCCTGCGAACGATTCTACCGTTTTCCTGCCCGATGCCCCTTCAAGCCTACGCATACTTCTGTTCTTCGGGGTTTATCGGCAGTATCTCCGTGACACAGTACCCAACAAGCTTCCCGCTGTCATTAAATATCTTCGCTAGCCCCTCATAATAGCAGCCAGCAGGGTGAATCCTTATCTGGTTGTCCGCCAGCGGTACTATCTTGTAGTGCTTCTCTTTGACAGGAACAGTAACCTCCCACCCTATGCCCATGGGGGTCGTATCCAATCCTTCTACCTTTAGCCATCTGTCTACCGTATATGAGAAGTCTTTGAAGTTCCTGACATTGCCGCGCTTGTCAACGTAAGTGGCGTCTTTGTAACCCTGCTTCGGGAATGAGAAGAGCATCATCTCCTCGTCGTCAAAGAAACGAAGTGAGAACCAGTCCCAGTTCTTGTTCTTGAAGGGGCCCCACTGCCTGTCAAACCAGGACTTGCCTTTCACGGGCATCGTGACGAGGATGTTTGAGCTGTGTTTGTATGATATCTCGCCAGTTGTCGTAAGGTTTGTATATGACCAGTAGACCGTCCGCTCCTGGGGTTGGTCCGGATACCCCATGATGAGGATACCGTTTTCCCCGTGCCAAACGGGACTTTTCTTCGGCACAAGCTCCAGTGAGTATTTCAGGTCTCTCCCCTGATCCTTCACGGTCAATTTGTTCTTGCCAAGGGTTAAGACACTGTTGGGTGTCACCACTTCTGTCTCGTTTACATAGGCATTGTCCGATCCTCCGGGGTATACATCCATTTCGTAGATCTGGGCGTTGTTCCTGAAGTCCCCGATTGCACTCAGCCTCACCATTATCGCCTGGCCCCCTACGTAGTCCCAGAGGGTATTGTACATGTAGAGATACACGTCTTCCTGATTGGCAAGCCCATGCAGGTAGCCTGTAATATACCACCACCCGCCTACACCTTCATGCGGAGCCAATTCTTCGAAAAAGCTGCCATGATCCTTCTCTCTATAGTTGATGATTCGATGCTTTGTGCTCATTCCTTTCCTCCTTCTTGTCTTGGTTTCCTCACCCACATCCCCCACTTCAACCACGACGAAGGCATGCTATCGCTCGATCGCCGTTTCAGCCAATGATGACACACCCTCTGAGGACATCACTGGACCAAGATCCCATCTTCAAACACTGGCTGCTCCGCTTCTCTCCCAGAGGTCACATCGACCTCCCCATTGGGCAATAACCCGGCCATCTGTGGAAAGCCGAGCTATCTCACAAAGGTTGGGACAGGATCGGCACTCAAAGGTCGAAGTATGGTACTGGGTATCGCTGACGCCGAATCCTTGAAACCTGGTCTCAAGGTGATTAGCGGCTGCTTCCTCATGCACCAGAAGGGCAGCGCCGATGGCTCCCATGACCTCATGGTGGGGTGGGACAGTGATTTCGGTGCCGAGTCCCTCCTGAAGGGCCTTCACTATTCCCTTGTTGAAGGCTACTCCACCCTGGAAGACTACGGGAGGCTGGATGTCCTTCCCCAAGGCCACATTATTGAGGTAGTTCCGCACTAGTGCCTGGCATAACCCGTAGAGAATATCCTCGGTGCGGTGCCCCATCTGTTGTTTGTGAATCATGTCTGATTCAGCGAAGACAGTGCAGCGCCCAGCAACGCGCACCGGATTCTTGCTCTGCAGTGCTCTCTCGCCGAACTCGGAGATGTTCATATTTAGCCGCAGCGCCTGGTGGTCGAGGAAGCTGCCGGTACCGGCGGCACAGATGGTGTTCATGCCGAAGTCAGTAACCACTCCGTCCCTGATAATAATAATCTTGCTGTCCTGCCCCCCGATTTCCACCACAGTCTGCACTTCAGGGATACAGAACTGGGCGGCCACTGCATGGGTGGTGATCTCGTTCTTGACCAGATCAGCACCGAGGATAACGCCGGCCAAGTACCGTGCACTCCCTGTAGTGCCCACGCCGCAGATGTGAGCGCCTTCAGGCAAGTGCTGTTGGATTTCTTTCAGGCCACACTGTACCGATTCAATCGGCTTGCCTTCAGTCAGCAGGTAGACGTTGGCCACCAGTTCGTTTTTCTGGTTCAGCAAGGCGAACTTAGTGCTTACCGAGCCGACATCAACACCCACATAGACTTCCATCAACGTGCTCCTCAGACTGGTGCCGGCTGAAGCTTGCGATTGCGTCGCCTGCGCTCCAGGAGGTCAGCAAAAGCCTCCAACCTGGTCAACATACCGGTGTCGCTTAACTGTTCATCACAGATCACGGTCAAAACTGGGATATCCTCTTCGGTCCTGAGCATGGTGTTCTGCGCTATCGTCTCAGGCATGCAAGTGAAGGGCACCACGTGGACCAGCCCATCAAATCCTTCGCGCGCCAGATGTACTTTTTCGGCCACGGTTTCGAGGCCGTGACCACCGACATCATGCCTGAGATAGGGGCGAGCATAATCGGCCAGCTTCTGTTTCTCACTGTTGAGAACATTGAGGTACGATTTGAAGTTTGTGTACTCCGAGAAAAAGGTGGTCCTGTTGCGTCTGGTCTCAATCCCCAGCTTGCCCAGCTCGGCCGCCAGGTTCAGGTTCACGAAAGGCTCCATAACCACATACATCTCCCCTAGAATGCCCACCTTAAGGGGCATAACTGTGGGGTCTCTCGGCATCTGGTCCAGCTTCTTGAAGCAGGCGCGCACGGTGTGCTTTAGTGAGGAGAGGTCCTTGGTGGTGTCAATTGCCCGAATCGTCTCCTGGAAAAGGCGTTCGGCTTCACCTTTGTCGAGCGCCACGGGACGGATCTTGGCCACCTTTCGTTCCAGGTCGTCCAGGGCTTTGAGCTTGGCTGTGCCCAGTCGATAGGCGGCGATCACCTTAAGCCAGGGGGCATCGTTGGTGAAGCTCTTGACGGTCCTTAGAACGGCGGCCAGCCCCTTGGCTGAACTTGAGTGTCTCAGGAACTGAAACTTGTAGCCCATGTCGCGGAGGATTTCCTCGTGCACCTTGGAGTAGTAGCCCATCCGGCAGGCATTGGAACTGGTCACCATGAACAAAGTGTCTGCCCCCTGCTCCAGACACTCGATGAAGGTGCCAAGTATCATCTTGAAAGGGAGACAGGCATATTCCGGCGAGTTTCTGGTACCTAGTGAGATAGTGCGCTTGGTCACCGGTGGCGCAATGAGACGAACATCCAAAAGCTCTGCGGACGCCCTGAAAGCGGGAGCTACCAATCCCAGGTTGGGTATGCCCAATGTGCCGACGCCTTCCTTCCCTTCGTGCTTCCAATGGCTAACTTGAATCTGCTTGGCAGGCAGGCGCTTTCCTCGGCGAGCCATATCGACAAAGGCTTCGATTCGAGTGACCAACCCCCCATCTGCAGTATGTTCATCAATCACCAGGTTGAGGAAAGGCTTGCCGACCCTCTTGGCAGCCCGCTTAACCAGTTCCAGCATCACGGAGTCTGGGCCACAGCCGAAAGCGGAGGCGGAGATTATACCATCAGCATCGCTTCGCAGGTAGTAGGCCGCTGCCCCGATGATCTCCTCCTCGTAGCCCCAATAAGGCCGCTCCACTAGATCTGACATCGAGGCTAGGAGCTGCTCCTTTCCCACCCTATCTGCGAGAACGATGTTGACGCCCATCTTCCTTAGGCGGTGCAGAAATCGATGGTTAACGTGGTGGTCGTACAGGAGGTAACGGTGTCCTATGACGGCAATAGTGATGTTCGAGGCAGAATTGTGATATACAGGTTCCTCACCCTGTTCGGGTTCGGGGAACATCCTCTGGATGGCCTGCGGAGGTAACAACCCGTGGCATTGCATCTGCTTGCGATATGCTCGATGAGCCTCCAACGCCTTGTCTGCCGCGCGCTCTACCTCCCACGGGATGTCTGTCAGCAGACGCCCCACACTATGGACGGCTTCATAAAGTTGACCCGCTCCCTTGTTCACGTCGACATCGGGATCGAGAACAGGAGGGCATTCCCGAACAGCGGCCCTGACTACGTCTGGCACCCCAATGAACTTGGGGCAGTTGTAGACCTTCGGCTGCATGCTGTGGAGGGATGGGATGAAGAGGTAGTCGCACTTGCCCACAAGCGAGAGCGCGTGGCCACAGAAAACCTTGACCGGTAGACAAATGTCTCCCACGACCCTGGAGCAACCAGCGGCAAGCGTCTGCTCGCTGGTTGGTGGTGAAACGACTACTTCTGCGCCCAGCTCGTTGAAAAACGTCTTCCACATGGGGAAGTAGTGATAATAGAGCAAGGCCCTGGGAATACCTACCCTCACCCCTCTCTCCTTGGCTGGAGCCACCACCGGTGACGCTTGAATATGTCTTAGTTGCATTAGCTGTCGTTGCCAGGATTCTTAAGGTGGAACTACGCCCTTACCCTTCCTAGCTTGTACCTCACCCTCAGCAGCCGCACTCGGGTTTCTCTCCTTAGACTCACAATACTGAAGCCACCCTGCTTTATCGCTCTGGGTACCGATGGTACACCCAGAGCATCTGGCCGTCAAGCCTGCGAATTGAGGGCGCTTAGCCACGTGTTTGAAAGGGGCAAAGGATAAAGGACGAGGGGTTGATAAACAACCTCTCGAGCCTGCCACTATTGACAATAGCCTCACCGCCTTGTAAGAATATGTGCAGTCCTTCTGGGACTCTATGGGTTGTTTCGCGGGCCGTTTCTTTCGAGGTGCCGCTTGATAAGTGAAGAAAAGGCGAAAGGGAAAGGCTGGCGGACAAGGCTATTTAGGTGGCGCAAGGGATTCAATGAAGTAGTCATAGTTGGCCTTGTCTATGGATGCTATCGGCTGGCCAGCGGCTCTATAGCCCCCAAGAGGGTACTTGCTCTTGAGAATGCCCATGATATTATACATTTGGAAAAGCGTCTGGGGCTTTTCCAAGAGCTAGATTTTCAGTCCTTTTTCGTGAGGAACAAGGTCCTTCTCCATGTAGCGGATACACTCTACACCCTTTTGTACTATCCGGCACTCATCCTGTTCTTCTTTTGGGCCTACAACCGCCATCAAAAGCAGTATTACGTAGCGCGCAATGTCTTCCTTGTTTCTGCCGGCATAGCCTTTGTGTGCTTTGCTTTATATCCTGTTGCCCCTCCCAGAATGTTACCCATATTTGGTTTTGTCGATGCCATGAAGGGCTACGGCACGATAAATTACGACTCACCAATCTTACGCAGCCTGGCCAACCCCTATGCAGCCATGCCCAGCCTTCACTTTGCTTGGACGTTGCTGGTGGGAATAGGTACCTTCTGTATAGTCAAGGCCTGGTGGGGGAAGGTGCTGGGCGTCTTCGTACCCTTGGGGATGCTCGTGGCCATAGTAGCTACGGCCAACCACTTCATCCTCGACGCTGTTGCTGGTGCTGTACTTCTCGGCTTGTCCTATGGCGTGGTAATGCTCTTCAGCACCGTGAGGCAGCGGGTCAATCTCTCCGATCTCAGGGCAATGCTTCCCAGGAGGGCACGGCCCGTCTCTAAGAGCGGTGAAGTCCCATGAGACCTGTGGCTGGTGTCGGTGTCAGGACTCTCCCCCCGCGGCTGGCATAGAGGGAACCGCCTTTACCTGAACGCGATATGTGAGGTAGCGGTGAGGCTGGCAAATTGGTTTCCAGCCCGAAGCTTAGCCCAACCCGTCCCGGAAAGGCGGGCCAGCGACAGATACATCAAGCAAACAGATTGCGGGTTCGAGTCCTGCTTGGGGAGGGTGGGATGACTCGAAGCCGAAGGAGGTAATGAGGTGGGAAAGAAAAAGATGCAAATCTATGGGTCGCTGCTAGTTACC
>JBGOXA010000260.1:0-3216 GCA_041478915.1 Dehalococcoidia bacterium | reverse complement strand
GGGTAACAAGCTGCAGGCTAATAATAGTATCCAGGCCAGCAACGCAGTGGCTGATCGCCGGAGATGAGTTTTCGATAGCGTTTTCATCTTCCCACTCCTTTTCACCAGATGCTTACCCAATAACATTGTTAACAGTAATGTCTTCTGATCATCGCCAGGCTCTGTTATCGCACGTGGATACGAAGCAATTCTTGCGCCATGAGCACCCACAGATCATGGTCATCCAAAGCGATATTGGCGGCAAAGGTGTTCTGGTCTGCGCCGACCAGGTCCAGGCTGTTCAGGAGTGCGCCGGTTTGGGGGTCGAACTGATAAAGATATCCATTACCGGCCAGCATCCACAAGCCATCCTGATCCCCAATGAGCGCGATGGGATCGTCATCCGGAGAGGGAACCATGACCAATGGCTGGTGGGTTTCTTTGGTCATTTTGCTACCATCGGCAGGATAAGCCCACAGGGCTCGGGAGTACGTCCTGTTGCCAGCAGGCACGGACATGGCGACCCACATCCGGTCCCCAATCAAGGTGATTGGCATGCTGCACGCATCCCCATTGAGATCGATAGACCAGGCTGCATAGTGTTGGCTGGGGTCATCGGCATTAACCACCGAGAGAACAGGATTACAGTCACTTACGTACCAGTTACCGGTTATCCACATCCAGCCCTTGCCATCATAGGCATAGGAGTCTCCCCAAGGGACGACATCATATTGCACTTCGAACGTCTTTGTGTCGATCCATTGGTGTGACGCCCATATCCTTCCTGGAGAAAAGCCCAGCTTTTGGTCGAGCTCCCCCTCCCATTCGGAGGCATCAAATTGCTTGAGCACGGTTCCACGGGCCTCGTCGATAATAAATAGTGTGTCCGGTTTGTCCTCTTTCTTGGAAGCTGCCAGGGCCCAGACATGCTGGCCGTCAAACTTCAGGTCAAAGACCCTCTGCTGGGTCAACCCCCCGCTTTCCGGAAAAAGGGCAATGGACTGCAGCACCTGTCCGCTCCTGGCATCCAGCACGTCGATCATGCCGTTTGCACTCCCCACCCAAACCTTGCCCGAAGTGGTGATTAAGCCCAGGCCCGCGAAAGTGACATGCGGCAACGGATAGCGGTCGCTGATCGAAAGGGTGGCTGAGGCCTTGGTTGTCGGTCCCGGAGATGCCTGCGGGCCGGCCACATTGCCCGCCGAAGCCGTGGAGGTGGGCGCCGCGCTTGGCGCATTCGCCGGCGAACGCGAGGGGTTGGCCGCTTCGGTTGGACCATTCCCCGGCACCGGAACCGGGCTCCTGCTGCAGACCAGCGTGGCTAGGGCCGGAATCATCAAGAACCAGGCCGCCGTGCTGCGATGCCCGAGGATCGGCGAGCGTATCATCATGACCTCCCGGACCACATGCCCTTCAAGAAGCAGCAGCCGACCACCGAATGCGACCGGCCGGCATCATCTTGACTCTACTTAGTATAGTGCCGAAGGAAATGGCTTTCAAGCACCCGCCGCGGGGTAACGGTTCGGCTGCCTTTTTTGCCGCTGCTAGCGGGCGAATTGAGGAGCCAGTAGGTTTCGCCGCGTGCGTCCGGCAGGGAACCTACTACCAAGCGTATTCAGGTCGGAGACAGCGTCCCCGTGCTTGTTCTTAGGGGATCCCGCGAAGCGGGGCTCAATTCCGTATGGGCTGCGATTTTGCCTTAGCAAGCGAGCCAAGTCATCCTGGCCGCCCTTTTCCTGTCTCAACGTGCGTGGAAGTATTGTTCGTGATGAGAGATGACTGGTTAAGGGGTGGTAAACGGCTCTAACAATTCCAGCTTACTTGCAAGATAGTCCAGCGAGTTGTTAGCACGAGCTTGTTGCAGAAGTTCTAGCGGCCTCATCAGGCTCATTTCTCTCCGCATTCCGCCGGGGTCGTCAGCAGATGCCTGCCGCCGTCTGAGGATTTCTTCATTCAGTTCCGCGTCCGTACTGCTCATGGCTATGAATAGCGCTTTTATGGTGTTATCAACATGATCTGCTTCTGGTTCCTTGGTGGTAACGGCCTTTGATTCATAGAACCTGACAACGCTGTCGCGAGATGTTTTACGCTGAACAAACTCATAATATAGGCTTTCGTTGACTGCTTTCAGAAAGACCAATGCTGTAAGACAAAGGAAATTCTCAATACCCCCCCACCTGGTCAGGCGAGATATGCTTAATTGACTAAGACACTGCTCTTGAGTACGTAGTGATAAGCCGAACACTTCGACCAACCTAGGGGCGAGCGCGAAGAATTCCTGCCTAAGCCTGTTTCTGCGCTGAAACAAGTCGTCAAGACCAAGGGCTGTACAAAGATACCTGCAGTAGTTGTGGGCAGACGGAATTGGCAATCTGTAATCGAGGTCAATAAAGCGCCTCAGATACCCATCCGTATCCATCGCGTTTTGTCCGTAGATAGATCGTACCGAGTGGCTGAGTTGATCCTTGTCCAAGGCGAGGACAACAACCATGCCGGGGATATTGAACAAGTGGTGGAGTCTTTCCAAGAGGTCTATGACATACATCGGTTTGCAGCGATCAAGCTCATCAATGAAAAATACCACGGGTTTTGGGGGATCCGAAAGGGAGTTGAGCTCTCTGACAAAACCCTCAAGATGCTTCTTGAATTGAGCCATACTCTTGCTACGGCTCTGGTATTGTTCGACTTCGTCGTTCGCCAGTTTGCTGACGGCCGTCGCGAGAACGTCTTCTGAAACCTTGTCTAGGTCGAGGACGCCATGAGTTGCCAGCTTGGCAATGGCAGGGATAGACCTTCGTAAGATAACACCGCCAACTCTTCTTGCTTGTTCGAAAAACGCCCTCGCTTTGGCTCCCTTGTCGCCAAGGCCTTTGACTATATCTTGATTGATCTCGGCCATAAAGGAAATCAAGGGATCCTGCTCGGACTGATTCTCCCAAGCGTTGAAGTGAACGTATTCATAAGCGTTATTCTTCAGATACTTCTCCCACATGAGGATGAACGTCGTCTTGCCGGTGCCCCATGGAGAGGTAATGCTGAGGACGAAAGGCTGGGTAATTGTACGGATCAGATCTGTGAGAGTCCGCGCATTTTCGAAGCGCTCTAGGGCGTCGTTCTTGAACGGATCATCGTCAGGGATTTCTATCCCAGCGTTCTTGATATACACGGTGGCCTCCGATCCTCTTTGGCGGGGCAAGAAGATGCAATTGCGCGGTAGTCAGGCATATCGATTCCGCG